>JABFST010000252.1 GCA_013140465.1 Methylococcaceae bacterium | reverse complement strand
GATGTAGGGGCTGATTTATTCGCCCCTAACAACAAAACCAGTATCTCGCAGTAGCGGCAGACCTGCGAGGTTTATAAAACCTCGCAGGTCTTTACCCTGCCACTAATGAGAAGTTACCCAAACCGCTTAGTTAAAAGTCTTACCTGGGGTAGCGGGCAAAGTAGGCATTGCTTGTTTTGGGAACTCACCTGTCAGGCTGTTCAAAAACGCAACAATATCCGCCACTTGTTCTTTGCTTAAGTCTTTGTCCAACTGCATTTTCGCCATCACAGTCACCGCTTCTTCCAGCGTTTTAGCTGCGCCATTGTGGAAATACGGAGCAGTCAGGGCAATATTGCGCAATGTAGGCACTTTCCACAAATGTTCGTCAGCAGGATTTTTGCTGACTTCCGCTAAACCTTTGTCGTCTTTAAAGTGATACTTCGCGGCAAAGAATGCGTTGCTGTGGATTGGGAAACGTTGGAACATACCCGCGCCATTTAACGCCGGGCCGCTATGGCAACTCACGCAACCGAGTTCTTCCACCAATTCCATACCTTTAACTTGTTGTGCAGTCAGAGCTGATTTTTCACCACCGACATATTTGTCAAAAGCACTGTTAGGCGTGATTAAAGTACGTTCATACGCGGCAATCGCCTTAGTGGCATTGTCTTGAGTAATCGCATCTTTACCAAACGCTTGTTCAAACGCAACTTGATAACCCTCAATGGTTTTCAAGCGGGCGACCACGTCATCCCAGCTTTTCATGCCCATTTCAATCGGATTGGTCACAGGACCCGCAGCTTGTGCTTCTAAAGTGGCAGCACGCCCATCCCAAAATTGAACGGTGTTAAACGCCGCATTCCATACTGTAGGCGCACTACGTCCGCCTGTTTGACCGTTGACGCCCATAGAATTAGGGCGGTTGTCTTCGCCGCCTAACATGGTGTTATGGCAAGACGCACAGGCTACTGTGCCAGTAGATGACAAACGGGGATCGTGATAAAGCATTTTGCCCAGTTCCACTTTTTCTGCGGTCGTGGGATTGTCTTCTGGGGCTGGGGCAACGGTAGGCAAAGTTTCCCACGCGAACGCGACCGAAATCGAACCCGCTAACGCCAATGCTGTCACCAGCGAACGAATTTTAAACATATTTCCTCCAACTCTTATTATTAGGTTTTAGTACATAAGGGTGATGAGTGTACCTAGACGGCCTCCATCTCCCAGCGCAGTTGCATATCCTCTGGGGATGTAAAATATAACACAGGCTAGGCACAATTTAATGACTGTATAGGATTTTTCACTCGCCTGACCTTGCCTAAAGTTTAAGTGCGGCTATTTTTGTGGATTTATTTATACGATAATGCCGTTAATTCTGGCTATGCCACTTACTGCAATGAATACGACTGCGTCCTTGCCTCCTGATACCACCTTATATTGGAACGAAGCCTTGTCCGAGGATTTGTTGAGCTTTCTGACCGGACGCATCAAATGTCCCGAAGCCGCCGCCGATCTGACCCAAGAAACGTTTTTGCGCTTCCACCAATTCGTGCAAACCACGCCGCCGCAAAATGCCCGCGCCTTGGCGTTCGGGATTGCAGTTAATCTAGCCACCGATTACCAACGCAAAATGCAAGTCCGGCGCAAAGTGCTGGTTGACGGCGAAACGGACGCTAGCCAGACCGCCCATGCCCTAGCCGACACCGGCCCGGAACGCATAGTAATGGCACGCCAGCAACTGGCAATCGTCCATGCCGCCTTGGCGGAACTGCCCGAAGATTGCCGCAACGCCTTTATTTTGCAAAGCAGCCAAGGGCTCACCCAAGCCCAAATCGCCGCCCGGCTAGGGGTATCGCAAATTAAAGTGTATCGCTTATTGCTAAAAGCCATGAGCCATTGCCAACATCGGCTAAACGAGCTGAACGAACCCAAGCCATGAACACGCATAGCCTGTGGATACCGTAATGGCTAGCGATGCCAACACCGATTTGCCGCCCTTGCAAGCCCAAGCCATCGAATGGCTGATCCGGCTGCGCACCTTGGAATTGACCGACACCGACACCCAAGCATTTGCGGAATGGCTATCGGCTGACGTTGAACATGCCCAAGCCTTCGCCAATGCCGAAGACTTGTTTGAAACCATGGCGCAAGCCGTGCACCTGAACACGGCACAGCCTACAACGCCAGCCATATCAATACCCAAACCCGCCCGCAGCCATCAGCTTAAACCTAAACGCTGGCTAGCAGTCCCGTTGGCACTGGGCTTATGCGCGTTACTAGTGGTGCTGCCTAAACCCGCTAATCTGTGGGCGGCGATGTTCAGCGATTTTCATACCGAAATAGGCGAACAACGCACCATGCAGCTAGCCGATGGCAGCCAGCTGTTGTTAAACACCGACACGGCGGTCTCGGTGGACTACCAAAACACCCGACGGCACATCATCCTGCACCAAGGCCAAGCCCAGTTTATTGTCGCCAGCGACCCCGCCCGCCCGTTTACAGTCAGCGCAGGCACGCTAGATATACGCGCCTTGGGTACGGTGTTTGAAGTGTATTTAAAGGCATCGGGCGATATAGACCTTGCCGTTCAGGAACATGCGGTCAGCACCCAAATACAGGCGCACAACACGCCGTCGGTCGTAGTCCAACAAGGCCAGCAACTTAGCTACAGCAACGGCATACTGAAAACCCCGACCCGTACTGATGAGCAAGTGACTGGCGCTTGGCAGCAACGCCGCTTGGTGTTCAGAGATCGTCCACTCGCCGAGTTAGTCGCCGAAATTGAGCGTTACCGCCCGGGCCGGATATTTTTGGCAGGTTCCAACCTCGGCAAACTCCGCGTAACCGGGCTGTTTTCTTTGGCTGATCCAGATGCCTTGCTGGGCAAAATAACCGCTATACTGGGCTTAAAAGCAACCCATTTGGGGCCTTGGTGTGTGTTGTTGCATCGTTAAAGGAAGTGCTTAGCATGTAGAGACTCTGTTCAAAATCAAGCCCATTTCAATAAAAGCGGAAGACTCAAGCGGTGCGATTCGTACCTCACCACACCCTACGCGCTGGATGAATTACAAAAAAATTACCATTCAAGACGGGAAAGGCGGTACAAAAAAGATTTCAACACTTCGCGAATTTGTGGCGTACAAAAACGGCGACGTGTCATTGGTTATTAACAAAAGGAATGGCGAAGAATGAACACCAAAGTATCCGTTCCGCCAATTAAATCTCAAGGCATTAAAACCAAACTTGTTCCTTGGATAAAAAGCATTGTGCCGAACGATTTTAATAGCATTTGGATTGAGCCGTTTATGGGAACTGGCGCAGTAGCTTTTAATGTTGCTCCGCAACACGCAATATTAAGCGATACCAATCCTCACCTGATAAATTTTTACTCCGGCCTTGCCTCGGGAGAGATAACACCCAACATAGTTAAAGCGTATCTTATCCGCGAGGGTGCACTGCTTTTAGAGAAAGGCGAAGAACACCACTACTTTATAAGGGACAGGTTTAATTCTCAACATTTTATAGTTCCCACGCTCCGCGTGGGAATTCATCCCGCAACGCTCCAGCGTTGCGTTTTCTCACTCCCAAGTATTGCTTGGGAACTAGCTATCTTACGGAAGTTGACAGTTAGGCATTTAAGTTTACTCTGACCCCAGTTATTGTTGTCCGTCAGGATTTTCTCAACCTTAAAGGGGCATGCCTTGGCTAAGCGTTGGACAAAGCCTTGGGTGGCTTGCGCCGTCTTGTCAGGCAAAATCTCGAAATAAACCCAGCGGCTGGCCCGGTCGATAGCCACGCACAAATACGATTTCCGCGTTTCGTCCGGCATTTGCGGCAGTTCCTTGAGGTCTATATGCAGGTATCCGGGGGCATAATCCTTGAAGGTTTTTTTCGGCTTGGCGGCGCTTTCCTCGGCAGGCACCAGGTCGGCCAGGCGGGAGACCCCTTCGCGCACCAGCAAGCGGGCAATGCCGGAGCGGGAGGCGGCGGCGCAGATGTGCTTTTGGGTGATGGCGACCAGGTCGTCAAGGGACAGCAGCAAGGTGCGGCGCAACTCGACAACCAAGAGCTCTTGCGGGCGGCTCAGGGTCGTCCGCATGTTGTGTGGACGGTGCGATGCGTCCCGGTTGTCCTCACGTCCACGCCACTTGCGGACAGTGCCCGCGTTTAGGTTCAGTTCCCTCGCCAGGGTCTTGACTGGCTTGCCACAGGTGCGGATGTGGTCACAGGTGGTGGGGGTCGTCGTTGCTTTTTTGTGTAAGTGGATTAGCATGGCGGTTCGGGCGTTTTGTTAAGGGTTAGCAGCTTGTTTTTGGTGTCATGGGGCAAATCAGTCAATGCTTCTTCGCAGAGTAGGTATCGCCACAATCTGGGTATATTATCTACCGAAACTCGACATGATTGGGATCCCAGTAAACATATTACTGTGCCAAATCCCGATTATAAAAGTACCCGATCCGATGCCATAGAACCTTCCTCAGACACGATTACTGTTTACCATTCAAACGCCAAAAGACTAGAACGGGCAGGGTTGGCAAAACCTTATACGTTTATGACCACGCGATGGAACGTAACGGATACCGCTATTACCGGCAACGCTGTGATTGATCCGGGTAAATCTCTTTAATGGAGTGGACTATGCCAGACTCGTTAAAATCAACTTTCATGCACCAAATTCTCGGTACGATTTTTTTGAGTTTTGGTATATTCGTCTGTTCTACTAGTTTTGCGCAAGAATTCCAAGATACCTACCCAGTTTTGGATAAGTTACCTATTCGGGAAATGCTCATTAAAGACTGTGCTGCTCCGGGCGCGCGGTTTTTTCAAGTCCAGGCTTCCAATAACTACAAACTTTATATATTAACCTACGGGAAAACCCAAGATAAACCGGAATTTGGTTGCACTGTTCGGGTATCGGCGGGCGGCTCTCTCCTGGAAGCCAGAACCTATTCAGAACAGTTTGCCGCCGCACGGCAAGAAAAGGCCGACCGCGGGCCAGACTATTTCGCTTTCCATTTCCCCCCCATTGGCCGTCGGGCGATGCTTGAAGCCACAGGCTTTGGACCCGGCGGTGGGGGTTATTCCCTAACCTTTAACACCCACGATGGCTGCCTTGATATCCAAGTCGGGCAAAGCGGCCAGCTCTCAGGCCAAGCAAAGCCAAAAGTGGATCTGCATAATTTGGCTGCGGCTCTTTCCAAAGCCTACGATCAGAAATCCAAGCACCCAAATTGCGCCGTGCCAGACTGAGTTTACTACATGGAAAATCAAAGAATCAAAGTGGTCAGACTCCATTGATTTATTTTAGAAGCAATCAAAGCAAATCAAAGAATCAAAGGGGTCAATCAAAGGAGTCAGACTCCATTGATGGTAATCAAAGGGGTTGAATCAAAGGGGTCAGACTCCATTGATTAAAATTGTAAGGCCTGACCCCGTCTTTTATTGATTAAAATTGTAAGGCCTGACCCCGTCTTTTTTTGCTGACCCCGTCTTTTTTTGACCCCGTCTTTTTTGTTTCAGTTAATCCACCTGACTTTTTAATTACATAAAACCGCTCAGGACTATTCTTAATTTCCCGATACATCGTATCAGGGGCAAGGTCTAGTCCATTTGACCAAGTCATTACACCATTTTCAACAAATGCGGTACTAATTTTATTATCATCTAATAATGCTTCAAACACACCCGTACAAAACGAACAGTCGATAAATATTTTTCCATTTAGACCGTCAGAAAATATAACTTCAAGGGTTCTTGGTGCAATAGCATTTACTTTTAAAATATCCCAATACATAACTTTACATCAAAAAATCAAAGGGGGCAGACTCGGTAATCATTTAAATGGTAGGATCAATGGAGTCTGACCCCTTTGATTTTGAGTTAGGCACTATCCCAAACCTTATCTTTTGCTGATGGATTCAAGACAACAAGCTTGTTCAATATTATGATTAATAAAGGTTAATATTTTAAAGAAGCAGTATTTGAGTCTAACCCCTTTGATTTTCATTCAAACGCCTTACGCGTTCTTATGATTTTTAAAAATAACTTTTAGCTTTTTCTAATACATGTAAAGTAGGCTCAACATAACTATGATTATAAGAATTATTTATTTCATTTTTTAATTCATCAATAGCTGTATCACTGTCAAAATCTTCACCTTTGAAAGCGTGTTGAAGTTCTTTAGACAACCAATTTACTACCCCTGCAATTGCTGGTTGAGCAATAAAAATTGGCTTTGTAAGGTGATTGTGTCCATTAGCTTCTAAATGATATTTAACTTGGCTAATTGCAGCGGACGCTATTAAATTGCTATTATCTTTAGTTCTTTGATATTTAAATATTGCATATTGAATACGATTGCGGTGGTCTTGTTCATGTCCCATAAATAATTCCTATTTTGTTAAAAAACTGATTAGTTTTAACGTCTATAATTGTAAGGTGCATAACCATTTTATTTTGGATTGTCTACTCTATATTTTCTCCTGTATTCAGCAAAACCTGCGTTGATTGCCATGATTGGAAACAAATCAGCGAAAGGGATTAGCTCTAAAAGTCCAACAAAGCCTTGTGCACCATATTTAGCCGCTTGGATGATTATTATAAAAATATCCAAGAAATCGCCAGCTATTGGCACTGCTGCCCCCGCATAATCAGCGAAGTCAGCAAGGATGCTCAAAACGAGTACACCCCATTTTTTAAAGAAAAATGTTACCCCGAGACTAAAAAAAACAAAACCCGCTAAAAATATATGAGCTTCAAGTAAGTAAATGGTAAAAGCCGCACCACCAACAACAACATAAACAGGATGTATGTCTTTTAATTGTTCCTTAAGCTTATCAAAAAAATCTATCATATCTAAAATCTTCTTATTAAATCAAAAATACTCGATTTTTTATTAATTGGTGGGAGGGGTGGCAGGATTTTAGGATTATTAGGGAAATTTATATTAGAAACATCTTTATTTTTTGTTTCTATTTTACTTAAAATATCAATAGCATATTCATTTTTAGTGTCACATTTTAATATATTTTCTGCTGATTTTTTTGCATTAGAATAATCACCAAGATTAAAAAGTGATTCGGATTGCATTTCTAAAACAGGTATATCGTTTGGTTCATACATTAACGCTATTCCTATTTCGCTTAATGCTTCTGTATATCTTTTTAAGTCGGTAAGAATAGCTGCTTTGTACCTGCGTGTAGAATTATACCAAGGTGCTTTTTCAAGCAAATTTGAGCAATCATCCAACGCATTCTGAAATTTTTTTAACCCGCCATATGCTGATGCTCTAATATCATAAATAACCCAAAAATCTGGAATATGTTCAATAGCAATGTTTTCACAACGAACGGCCTCTTCATATTCTTTTAAACCTAAATGGGCTTGACCTTTTCTAAACCAAACTTGCCAATCGTTTTTATTTATACTTAATAACCAATCGGCATCTTTGATAGAATTAGTATATTCCATTAAAGCATATTCTATACGCATTCGTAAAAAAGCTGCCTTATACAAACACGGATTAGTTTCTGGAATAGGTGTATTGGTAACCTCTTTTGCTATTAATTTATTTATGTGTTCAAGTGCTAATTTATGCCGCCCAAGCAGAAATAGTGCGTAAGCATACTGCATTAAACCAATACAATCTTTGCGGTCTTTAACGGCAACTAATACTTGTGCAGCATCACGAATAACATTATCTTCTGTTTTATAAAAAAGATTGTTAGCCCATGCTCTGATTAGCAGGGCATCAACATTATTTGGTTCTTCCTCTAAAATAGCTGTTGCTTCTCGAATAGCTTGTTCAAATTGCCCATTAAAGATGTGTTTTTCCGCACTTACACAATCTTCATTTGTTTTGTTTAGACTTTTTTTTTGATCTGGTATTGGTCCTTGTTCAGTTTCTGGCGATGGTAAAATAGTTTTTATAAATTTATATAATTCATAAAATGTTTTATCTTGCTCTGCTCTGCCCATTTCTAATAATGGACGAGATGGCGGATTGATTGCTCTATAGATTGATAAAAAAGAATCTTCAAATGCACAATAGCTAATAATAATACTTAATACGACAGTACCATTCTGTTCTGCTGCCTCTAAAAGTACTGGTAGTTCTATATCCTGAATAAATTTTGATGTAAAAAAATCCGCACTAACAAGGAATATTGCAATTTCGGCAGAAGAAAGTTTTTCTCTAATCGTTTGTTCAATTTTTCCACCGTATGGAATTTTTGTATCGTCAAATAATTCAATTGTTTTATTTCTAACTAAAGGGCTTAAATGAGTAAGGATTTTTCCTTCTAGCCACTCTTTATCCTCATGGGAGTAGCAAATGAATACTTTCTTATTATTAATCATCATTAAGTCTGCCAAAGAGATAAATACATAAAACTTGTGTATTTATGTTAAAAAATCAATACACCTGACGGATTGTGGTCACAGGCTGCCTAACGTAATGTATACGACAAATGTATCGTGTAACTATTTTAAAAACGTCATCTAATTCAAAATTTTCTTAGAAAACCTAGATCTGACGTAACTTTAGCCCAAGCAAGTGCGACAAGTCAAGTGAATAAATACCACATGAATTTGGGTGTTTGGCAATAGACTTGTTACGTCATAATAAATAATAATACTGAACTCCACAACCCTATAAATAAAATTAAAAATAGCAATGAAATTCGGACTAGAAGACTTACGGACAGACAGGTAATGCAGGGCAGCGATAGGAATGGACAAAAAGCGGTTTTTAAAATTATTGCCCGCGTTTAAAAGCAATTATTTTGAGGTGTACGGTGCGGGTTTAAAAGAGCGACAAACAAACAACGGTATTGGGGTCAGACTCCTTCGATTGCATTTGACAGACGTGTTAGGCTGGGTAAAAGGGATTTTGTTTAAAATGTACTTGCATACATGATAGTAATTGGTGCGCACCACCCTGAAAAGTCACAAGTATCGGCGATAGTCCACCCATAATTTGTATTGGTTACACGAAATCTATCCGGAAAATAAAAATTTACAGGTATCTGCGTACCAGAATACTGTGGGTTTGCCCCGTTTAAGATTATTTCGCCATTAATTAGTTGTGCAAGTATATTTTGATCGATAAAAGTACCTTGTGGAGTAACAACCCTAAGCCACCCGACTGTTCCTTGTAATTCTAAGACCCCGGAATAGATTCCATCGGGTCCAGGCCAACTTAGATTGAATCTATAACCAGATATTTGGGTTTGTACCGGGGATTCCGGTGTTTGAGGTTTTTGTTCTACATTACTTTCTTCGTCAATCATTGCTTGTGCTTTATTAGTAGCAATACCAGTCACTACGCCAACGGCAAATTCTCCCAATATTTTGAGGACTAAAGAACTACCTCCAGCTTTAGCATCCAAATGCCAAAAAAGGCAACCAAAAACAAAAAAGAATATGACCAATTTTTCTTTCATGGAAAAGCCTCTAAGATATGAATTAATGCTTGTAACAATCTAACTATAATTAGACATCCTATTCGACGCAAAACATTACGTCATTGATCTGCCTAAATGTTTTTAAAATGTAAACATTTTCTAAATCACTTTGAGCCTCGATTCTAGCCCAGCCTAAAAGAAATGCAAGACCTACCAAAAAATATTTATGCGACTAAACCATAATATTTCATGGTTACTGCATCCCTTCGTCGGCACATCCTACAACCCTAACATAATTGCCTACTCGGCAATGGCTAAAGCCCTTGCACTCCACTAGGTTTACTTGGCTATCAAACTCCTACACCCGCAAATCCTTCACCACCCTAACCACTTCGCTATCGTCGGCTATGGCTTCTATGCTAAAGCCGAGTTTTTTGACCAGCGACAACATCGGCGTGTTGACTGCCAAGACTTCCCCTTCAAAAAACGCCATGCCTTTGGCTTTGGCGGTTTGCATTAAGGTGCGCATGAGTTTGCTGCCTATGCCTAGGCATTGGCAATCGTCGGCGACGACTAGGGCAAATTCGACGGAATTGCCGTCGGGGTTCATTAAATAACGGCCCACGCCCAGTTCGCCGGGCATGTTGGCGGCATCGGTGACGGCGACGAAAGCCATTTCGCGGTCGTAGTCGATTTGGGTAAAGCGCACGATCATTTCCGGGGTGAGTTCTTGCAGGGCTTGCATAAAGCGGAAGTATTTGGTGCGTTCGGACAGCCGATGGACAAAGTCTTTTTCTAACATCGCATCTTCGGGGCGGATGGGGCGGATGGTGATGTTGGCGCCATTGCTGAGTTGGTAATGTTCGATGAGGTCTTGCGGATAGGGGTGGATAGCCATGTGCGCATAGCGGTTGAGCGGGTTGCACAGTTCGGCTTTGATGCGGGCATCGACGGCGATGGCTCCGTGTGCGTCCACGATTAACGGGTTGATGTCCAGTTCGATGATTTCGGGCAGTTCGCTGACCAGGCTGGAGATGTTCAGCAGCACGTCCACTAAGGCTTTATGGTTGGCGGGCGGCATGTGCCGGAACGCCGCGAGGTATTTTGCCGCTTTGGTGTTGGCGATCATTTGTTCAACCATATAGGCGTTTAACGGCGGTAGGGCGACGGCGTTGTCGTGTAGGATTTCCACCATCGTGCCGCCCAAACCAAAACTGATGGCGGGGCCAAACACGGGGTCGCGCACCACGCCGACCATCAGTTCACGTCCGCTAGGGCTGGTAAACATGGGTTCAACCGTCATGCCGACTTCGGTGATGTCGGGGTGGGCGTGTTTGATGGCAGCAGCCATTTCGCTGTAATGGCGGGAGATGTCTTGCACGCTGTTGATGTTAAGCCTAACCCCGCCGATGTCGGACTTATGGCTGAATTCTGCCATATTGACTTTTAACACCACCGGAAAGCGCAAGGTTTCGGCGGCGATCATCGCGTCTTTGGCATTGCTGACTTTTATGGTTTGGGTCACGGGAATATGGAACGCCGCCAAGATGGCCTTGGCTTCTTGCGCGGTCAGCACCGGGCGGCCTTCGGACAATACCCGCTCGATAATCAGGCGTGCGCCCGCGACATCGGGCTTGGCGCGTTCATCGCCCGGCGAGGGGATTTGTTTAAGCAGGATTTGGTTTTGCCGATATTTGGCTAAAAACGCGAAGGCATCGACGGCGGTTTCGGGGGTGTTGAAGTGCGCGACATTGCTGTTGGCAAACAGGCTGCGGCCTTCTTGCACTTTGGCGCCGCCTGTCCACGAAGCCAGCACGGGTTTTTTGCTGGCTTTGGCGGTATCGATAATGCTGGCGGCGACGAGGGTGGGATGGGTCATCGCTTGCGGCGTTAAGATGACTAACACGCCGTCAATGTTGCTGTCGTCTAGGCATACCGCCAAGGCTTGTTGGTAGCGTTCGGGGCTAGCATCACCCAGAATGTCTATAGGATTGGCGTGCGACCAATGCGCGGGCAACACGGCGTTTAATGCGTTAAGGCTGGCGGGGCTGAGTTCGGCGGTATGGATGCCGACATCTTCGGCGCGGTCTATGCTCATTACGCCTGGGCCGCCGGCATTGGTGATAATCGCCAAACGGTCGTTGTTGACAACATAATTGTTGGCTAACACGCGCGCGGCAGAAAACAGTTCGGTGATGGTGTAAGCACGCACTACGCCCGCGCGGGCGATGGCGGCATCGAAGACATTATCGCCGCCGACTAAAGCGCCGGTGTGCGACATCGCGGCTTTGCTGCCCGCTTCATGACGGCCTGATTTGATTAAGATGACGGGCTTTAGCCGTGCCGCTGCTTTCAGGCCGCTTAAAAAGCGCCGAGCATCGCGGATGCCTTCCACATACATCAAAATGCCTGTGGTGTTGGGGTCGGTGGCTAGGTAATCCAGCACTTCACCAAAATCGATGTCTGCCGCGCCGCCCATTGATACCACCGTGGAAAAGCCTATATCCTGCACTTTTGCCCAGTCTAAAATCGCCGTGCAGACCGCCCCGGATTGCGATAATAAGGCCAGGTTGCCGTCTTTGACCACGCCATCGCCAAAGGTGGCGTTGAGCTTGCCGCTAGGCCGCACTACGCCTAAACAATTGGGGCCGATAATGCGGATATTGTAACGGTGGGCAATCGCCAGCAAGTCTTGTTGTAGGCGTTTGCCGTCTGCGCCCAATTCGCCAAAACCCGCGCTGATGATAATCACCGATTTAATGCCTTTGTCGCCGCATTGGCGCAAAATGCCCGGCACAGTTGCGGCGGGGGTGGCTATAACGGCTAAGTCGATGTCTTCGGGGATGGCGTTAAGGTTGGGATAGGCGGTTATGCCCAGCAACTCGGCGTGCTTGGGATTGACGGGGTATAAGCCGCCCGTAAATCCGGCTTCCTGCATATTCAGCAACAGCCTATAACCGACGCTGTCGGGGCGTGCTGATGCGCCGATAATGGCGACTGATTGGGGGGTGAAAAAGCGGTTTAAATAGTGTGGGCCCATGGTTAATCCGTGTGTGGCTGAGGTATGTGGGATTGGTTGTGTGCTGTGCCATCCAAGATTGCCGCTGTACAGCTTGCCAATGTGTTTGGCTGTATCTGTATGCTAAAGTCTAAAACCCTGACATCCTTCATCAGGTTGAAAGCAGCGCACTAGGCGGATGACACAACAGTTTGAACGTTAATGGGCTAGTTTACCGCAATATTATTTCCGTTTGAGTGATATTGAGCAGCGTACAAGCATTAATCTTAGCCTGTGCTTTTGCCTAGCGTTTACGGCAAACTGCGAGCTAATGCAGAACCAACACGCCAAATTGCTAGTTTGCCTTTCGATGAAGCTACCCTACACCCATACGATTTACGCGCTGCCCGCAAAACAATCCAACCGATACTTGCCGTAGTCCAATTTGCCTTTAGAATCACCTGCAATCCATAGCCCCAAACCAATAACTGCAAGCGCATAAAACGGATAGGCGACGGACTCTTACAATTCTTTATGGGAACGAGAAAAAATTAATATTGAGACTGTAGAGACGCGATTTATCGCGTCTCCAGTAGTGCCCCAATTGCTAACGCAAACGTAAATATGACAGACGATATAAATACAGACGCGACAAATCCAGACGCGATAAATCGCGTCTCTACGGTGTTTATTGCTAAGCTAACCAGCCGTAGCGGGTTCATTCGTGCCACGTCCCTGTATTCGCAAGCTCCATATTGATTTATAAAAGTTTTTTAGACTTATGAATTACGATGAGAGCTCTGTATGGGAACGATAATTGAGACTGTAGAGACGCGATTTATCGCGTCTCCAATAGCGCCCCAATTGCTAACGCAAACGTAAATATGACAGATGATATAAATACAGACGCGACAAATCCAGACGCGATAAATCGCGTCTCTACGGTGTTTAGAGCTAAGCTAACCAGCCGTAGCGGTTTCATTCGTGCCACGTCCCCGTATTCGCAAGCTCCATAT
>JABFST010000484.1 GCA_013140465.1 Methylococcaceae bacterium | reverse complement strand
TTTCATGTATCAGGTAATTATAGTTATTCATGTATTGCTGGGATTAGGCATTATTGGCCTTATACTAATGCAGCAAGGCAAAGGTGCCGACGCAGGTGCGGCTTTCGGCACAGGATCTGCGGGTTCTGTTTTTGGCGCACAAGGTGCGGCATCATTTCTGTCTAGGACGACCGCCATTTTGGCTGGCCTGTTTTTCTTGACCAGCTTAAGCTTAGCGGTCATTAACGGACACAAAGGCACGGTTTATGACTTGATGAGTTCGCCAGAAACTCAGCAAGAAACCGTAGCACCTGCGGCTGAATCCACTGTGCCTACGATTAAGGCCGAAGAAGTGCCTGTCGTGCCAGAAGTTAAGCTTGCAGAGCCCGCTAAGGATCCTGCCATACAAGCCACTGAAGTGCCTAAGCCAGAACCGCTTAAAACCGTGGAAGACCCGGCAAAAAAATAACCAAGCCGATGTGGTGAAATTGGTAGACACGCCATCTTGAGGGGGTGGTGACGCAAGTCGTGCCGGTTCAAATCCGGCCATCGGTACCAAACTTAAAAACCCGCAAGCTTGCGCTTAGCGGGTTTTTTTATGCGCGTTATAGAGTCCGACGCTGATAAATTTACATTAAACTCCCTCACCCTCAAGGCATAAGTATCTACACAAGTTTTAATAACCATAAAAACAATAAGTTACACCGTGCATAGCCCCCTCTCCCACAGGGAGAGGGTTGGGGAGAGGCACACGTTAAATCCCCTCATCCCAAGCTTCTCCCTGTGGGAGAAGGCTCTTTATGGGGGTGTGTAGATACTTATGCCTTCAGGGAGAGGGTAGGGTGAGGGGGATTAATGTCGATTTTCTTCGTGTGTTCACTATAAACTGACATGTGTTAGTTAGCATAGGCACATCGACAATAGGTATATAATGACCGCAACACTCGGTGGTAGTGCCGCCTAAGACCAACAAAACCCTTACCCTTTAATCACAGGTGTCCCGTATGCAAAAATCAAGATTTAGCCTTAAAAAATGCCTCTTATTGTTATCGTGGTTGCCTTTTTGCGCCCCTAGCCATGCAGATGCCGTGCTGCTTGGTCAGCCCGCACCTTTGTTCCAATTGCAAGCCCAAGACGGCAGCGTGGTCAATTTGTCCGAACGCCAAGGCAAAGGTTGGACGGTGCTGTATTTTTATCCCAAGGCTGGCACTCCAGGCTGCACCAAACAAGCCTGTGCGTTTCGTGATGCCATTGCCTCCATACGCCAACAAAATGCCGAAGTCTATGGCGTAAGCACCGATGAAGTTAAAAACTTACAAGACTTTCATCAAGAACATAAATTGGCATTTAAGTTACTGTCTGACCCTGATGCGAAGACCACGAACGCGTATGGGGTAAAAATGCCGGTTTTAACAATGGCAAAACGTTGGACTTTTATCATCGATCCTAGCCTGGTCATACGCCAAATTGATGACGATGTTGATCCCGCTTTGGATGCGCGGCGGGTGGTTGATGAATTAAAGCGTTTGCAGTCTGGACAGTAGTGCGTGTTGGATGTGTTTGCTGAGGCGGATGCCTTGACGTGACTAATCCAATCACCAATCAATTCTGCGAATTACAACGGCTTTAGACCTAGCTGAATTACCGACAAACCAACGTCTAAAGCCGTTGCACTCTAGCCGTCATTGCTTGACTAAAGGCAATCTACCCTGAACATCCCTCTTTTTGCCTCATAAAGTTTAGCTATACAAACCGTTGGCGTATAAGCTAATTATTTAGGCGTTGGCACTTTGCAAAGCTTGCCATACGCCCATCGCCGGATAGCAAACTTCTAAAATATTGCCCGAAGGATCACGGAACAACAGGGTTTCACCGTCGCGTTGTTGTTTGGGGCCAGAAACTATGTCCAAGCCCAGTGCCTGAACTTTTTCGACTAGGTTCGGGAAGTCAGGCGCGGTGCAGGAAAAAGCCAAGTGTGCCATCGTGTAGGCGTGGTAATCATAATCTGGCTGTTCGATCAGGCCCAGCACGGCGTCACCAGCGCCGATAAACGCTTGCTTGGGGTCATCCCATTGCGCAATCAGCGCAAACCCGAACAGGTCTTGGTAAAAGGCTATGCTGGTAGCTAAATCGGCAACATTTAAACCACTGTGGTCGAGTTGGGTGTTAATCATGATACGGCATTCCTCTGGAGCAAATGATAGCCCACATCCCCTGCCACTTTGCTTTTTAGCAACTGCCATCCGTCTGGAAATCCATCTAGTTTTAAGCTGCTTTCCGCTTCCAGATAAATTTTGGCATGGGGGCTTAGCCACTGTTTGTCTTCTAGCCAATGGCAGGTTTGTAAGGCCAAACCTTGGTGAAACGGCGGGTCGATAAACACAATGTCGAAGGTTTGGGCATCGCCAGCCAAAAACTTAAACACGTCGGACTGCACGAGCTTGATATGGTCGGCGGCAAGGGTGACGGCGTTTTCTTTTAGCGTGCGGCAGGTTTGCGGGTTGTTTTCAACTTGCACGACCGCTTTGGCGCCGCGTGAGGCGGCTTCAAAGCTGAGTGCGCCGCTGCCCGCGTATAAGTCCAGGCAGCGGCTGCCGATAATGTCGTAGTTTAGCCAGTTGAATACGGTTTCACGCACCCGCGCGGGTGTGGGGCGCAGACCCGGCGCATCGTTGAAGTGGATGTTGCGGCTGCGCCAGTTGCCCGCGATGATCCTAAGCTTATTTGCCACTTGTTGCGGGCGCTTTGCCGACGGTGATGGTTTGCAATAAAGCGGGGTTGACGCGGCGTTTAAAGGCATCGGTAATCGAGGCCACCGTGACTTGTTCGGTTTTTTGTTGGAAGGTGTCCAAATAATCCAAGGGCATGTCGTAAAAACCGATCATGGCGACATAAGTGGACAGTTCTTTATTGGTGTCAAAACGCATCGCAAACCCACCCGTGATGTTTTTCTTGGCGGCGGTCAGTTCGGCTTCGCTGGGGCCTTTGGCGATAAAATCGTTAAGGGTTTGGTTAAGCACTTGTAGGGCTTGTGGGGTTTGGTCGTTGCGGGTTTGCAGACTGACCAAAAACGGCCCGGGCTTAAGCATCGGGATAAACGCACTGTTAGCACTATAGGCCAAGCCGCGTTTTTCCCTGACTTCATCAAACAGTTTGGACACCAAGCTGCCGCCGCCCAAGATGTGGTTGCCGACATACAGGCTGTAATAATCGGGGTCTTTACGGAAAGTACCCGGCAAACCGACTAACACATGGGTTTGGGTGGACGGAAATTCGATGTGCTGGACTTTGGCCTGAGTGAGCGGCGCAACATCGGGTAAAGCGGGCGGTTTTTTGCCTATCGGCAAGCCGGACAGCAGTTGTTCGGCAGCCTGTTCGGCTTGGGGTTTGGTCAAGTCGCCGACGATGACGACAATGGCATTCGCCGCGACATAGTGGTTTTGGTAAAAACGGCGGACATCGGCGCTTTTAAGGGCGGCAACAGTGGTTAAAGTGCCGGATTCGGGGTGGGCATACGGGTGGTTGCCGTAAAGGGCATTATAGAAAGCGATGCTGGCAAATTCGGCGGGTGATTCTTCCTGTTGTTTAAGCCCTGCCAAGGTCCGGCTTTTTTCGCGTTTAAAGTCGGCCTCTTTAAAAGTCGGTTTGCTGAGGATGACTTGTAGGGTCTCTAGGGCTTTGGCAAACAAGGCGGGTTCGGTTAAAGTGCGCAATGACACCGTCGCCATGTCGATGCTGCTGCTGGCACCAAATTTGGCGCCTATGCTTTCAAAGCGCTGGGCGATGTCGTCGGCATTCCATTTTCCTGCACCTGTTTCCATTAAGTCGGTGGTGAGCGTGGCGAGGCCAAATTGCTGTCCGTCGCGCGCGCTGCCCGCATCAAAAACGACTTGGATGTCCACCATCGGCAAGCCTTCGGTGCGCACATAGTAAACACGGCTGCCTTGGCTGGTTTGCCAGTGGTCTATTTTGGCGGCGGCAAAGCCGGATTGGCTCAGCCCCAGTAAGAGTAGTCCTGTTAAATAAGCGGTAATGCGCATTAGTGGGCCCCTTTGTTTTTAGCAGTGGCGGTGGTCATGGTTTGTGGTTCTAGGTAGGCGATGTTAAGGTGGTCTTCCAACAAATACTTGCGGGCAGCATCGCGGACTTGCTCTGCGGTCACTTGGTTGATTTTGGGGACGTATTCATCGGCTTTTTGCCAGCCCAAGCCGACGGTTTCAAGCGTGCCTAGTTGCATGGCCTGATAAAAATTGGAATCGCGTTGGTACACGTCGCTGGCTAAGACTTGGGCTTTGATGCGTTGCAGCTCATCAGGGCTGACCAATTTATCTTGCAGTTTTTTAACTTCGGCTTTTAAGGCGGTTTCCATGTCGGCTAAGGTTTTGCCTTCTGCGGGTGTGGCTTCCAGCAAAAACAGGTCGGATAAGCGCGAGGTCATGCTGTAGCCCGCTCCTGCGGCAACGGCGATTTGTTTGCCGCGTACCAAGGTGGTGCTTAAGCGTGCGCCACTGCCGCCATCTAAGACACCTGCCAACACTTCTAGGGCATAGACATCGCTTTCTTGGCTGGCAGTTTTTAAGACCGGCACTTTATAGCCCATGACGATGGACGGCAATTTGGCGGGGACTTTTATAGTCATTTTGCGCACGCCGAGTTGGTCGATTTCGGTTTGTGGTTTTAAGGGCTTGATGTCGCTGGGTTTGAGCGGGCCAAAATATTTTTCTGCCAAGTCAAACACGGCTTGGGCTTGCACATCACCCACGACCACTAAGGTGGCGTTATTGGGGGCATACCAGCGTTGGTACCAGGCTTGCAGATCCTCTACGGTGTAATTGGCAATGTCCGAAGGCCAACCGATGACCGGGTGTTTGTAAGGGCTGCTGGCAAACGCCATCGCATTGAAGTGTTCCTGCATTTTGGCTTGGGGATTGTCTTCGGTGCGCATCCGGCGTTCTTCGGTGACGACTTCCAATTCTTTTTTGAGTTCTTCGGGCAATAAATGTAGGCTGCGCATCCGGTCGGCTTCTAGCTCAAAACTGACGGCTAGCCGAGAAGATTCCATCGTTTGGAAATAAGCCGTGTAATCTTGGCCAGTAAAAGCGTTTTCATCGCTGCCGTTTTCAGCAATGATCCGCGAAAACTCACCCGCAGCATGTTTGTCGGTGCCTTTAAACATCATGTGTTCGAGCATGTGCGATGCCCCGGTAATGCCGCCCGGTTCGTAGCTGGAGCCTACTTTATACCAGACTTGCGAGACCACAACAGGTGAGCGGTGGTCTTCTTGCACCAAGACTTTTAATCCGTTGGCTAATTTATGTTCGGCAACTTTTGTAGCGGCACTGCTGTTATACACAGGCAGGCACAGGAAAACGGCATACAATATACGATTTTTCATAACTCCCTCATTCATGGTGGTAAGCGCGTCGGACTATTTCAATAACTGATAGTTCACGGTATTCTATACAATAATAGTCAAGTTGGAATTTATTAAACCATGCCTAGCATCTCCCCAGTCAGCTCCTGGAAGAATTACCTCACCCTCTGTAAACCCAATGTGGTTGCAGAAATGCTGTTCACCGCGGTCGTTGGCATGTTGCTCGCCGTCCCAGGCATTCCGCCTATCGGTTTGTTTATTTACGCCACCCTAGGTATCGGCCTTGCCGCGTCTTCGGCGGCGGCGATCAACCATTTTATCGACAGGAAAGCCGATGCGCTGATGGCGCGTACCGAAAAACGCCCGTTAGCGACGGGTAATTTAACCTCGGCCAAGGTACTGACGTTTGCGGCAGTGTTAGGGGTGGCGGCGATGCTGATTCTGGTGTTGCTGGTCAATACCTTGACGGCGGTGCTGACGTTTTTGTCGCTGTTTGGTTATGCGATTATTTATACCTTATACCTTAAACGCGCCACCCCGCAAAACATCGTGATCGGCGGCATTTTTGGCGCCACCCCGCCATTGCTGGGCTGGTGCGCGATGACCGGGGAAATCCATGCCTTTGCTTTGCAGCTCACCTTAATTATATTCGTGTGGACACCGCCGCATTTTTGGGCCTTGGCGATTGCCCGACGCGAAGAATATGCCAAGGTGAACATCCCGATGTTACCAGTGACCCACGGCGTGGCATTTACCCGTTTGCAAATTTTGCTGTACACCATTTTGTTGCTGTGCGTGACCTTGCTGCCGTATTTGACGGGCATGAGTGGCGTGTTGTACGGCTTGTCGGCACTCATTTTGGACATAGGCTTTATTTATTTTGCCATTCTGATGATGCGCACTAAAGACAATAAAACCGCGATGCGGACGTTTGTGTATTCCATTGTTTATATCACCGTGTTGTTTGCGGCCTTGCTTATTGACCATTATTTGCGCGTAACCCTATGACGTTTACCCACCACGAACAATCCGACCAGCCCGAACATCCGTTTGCCGAATATGTGCGCATTTTAGGCAAAGGCAAAAAAGGCTCTAGGCCGCTGACCCAATCGGAAGCCTATCAGGCGATGAAAATGATCCTAGCGGATGAAGTGCTGCCTATACAATTGGGCGCATTTTTAATGTTGATGCGGGTTAAGGAAGAATCGCCAGAAGAATTGGCGGGCTTCGTATTGGCAGCCCGGGAATTCTGCCAGCTTGCAGAAACCGCAGCGGTGGACTTGGATTGGTCATCTTACGCTGGCAAACGCCGCCATTTGCCGTGGTTTTTATTGTCGGCCTTATTGCTGGCCGATAACGGCACGCGCGTGTTTATGCACGGGGCAACCGGCCCTAACCAAGACCGTTTGTACACACAAGAAGCCTTGGCCTATTTGGGCTTAAGTGCCGCCAGCTCTATAGGACAAGCTCAGCAGCAATTGGCGGGGCAAGGCTTTAGCTATTTGTCGTTAGAACACTTTTGCCCCAAACTGCATGAGATTATCGGCTTGCGGCCCATTTTAGGCTTGCGCTCACCTGTGCATACCTTAGTGCGCTTGCTGAACCCGTTTAATGCGCCTTATAGCATCCAAGGCATTTTCCATCCCGGTTATCGCCCCGTACACCAACAGGCGGCGGCGTTGTTGGGCCAGCCTCATGCGGCAGTGCTTAAAGGTGAGGGCGGCGAAACCGAGCGTAACCCGGATATGGACTGTTTGGTGCAAAGCGTGCATTTAGGCGAGTTGTCTGATGAAAACTGGCCCGCTTTCTTTACCCGCCGCCATGTGAAGTCCGAACAACTGGACCCACGCCAGCTGGCGTTGATTTGGCAAGGCAGCGTTGAAGACGAGTTTGCCGAGTCCAGCATTATCGGCACGGCGGCAGTGGCCCTTAAGTTATTGGGCAAAGCCGATAGCCAACAACAAGCCCAAGCGTTGGCGGCTGATTATTGGCAGCATAGGGATAAACAGAAATATCAGGGCTGAGTTGAGGCATTGGGGGTGACAAATCGGGGGATACCCTTTATTGAATCGGCGTTGATATTAAGGTAACGCAAGCCTATTAAGGTTTCCTTGCTGCTGGTAATATCGCTCCACACCACTTGCACTTTGCCATTTAAGTCCAGTTTTTTAAATTCAAAGTTAGTCACCGTCCCGTCAGCCACTTCTATCGCCCCAGCAAGGCGTATCATCAGCCCTTCGGCGGACACATTGACAGTGGTAAAATCGAGGTTGCTGCCCAGCAGCTCAATGGTGCCGGGTTCGGGCATGCTTTTTCGGTAAGCTTTGCGCTTGTTGAGGTTTTGGTCTATGTCAAACGCGACATTTTTAAACACCAAGGCCAAAAAAATGCGGTCATCGTTGACATCAACACGCACGACTTCCGCTTCACCCGCCAGGCGCATGTCAGGCAGGTAGAGGTCGATAATAGTTGTAGTCAGCAAAATGTTAAAAATATCCTTAACATCAATTTCTTTTTGGGTGGCATTTAATTCCGCAAGCACACCAATAATGGAAATATTGACGATAGTGATTTCTTGCTCTTCCCCCCCCATGTATATCATGCCTTTGGACGCCAAAGCCTTACGGCTAGGCCGATCTATATTTGCATGCATCCTGATTACCCCAATGGTTGTTTGCTTTATATTCCAGCGTATACGGCACAAGCTTGTCAAGTCTAATTGCAGTATTATGGCTTGATTTTACGCTATTACCCACAAATGATATGCTAAATCCAAAAGCACCTGAGGTGCTTTCAATAGTTGCTTATTTTAAGCCTTACCCAGCTATTAGCCCATGAAAAATACGATATTAACCGTGGCCTTTTTGGCATTATGCGCTTGCGCCGCCTTGCCGCCTAAAAACAGCGACAATTTGTGCGCCACTTTTAGGGAAAATGAAGACTGGTACACGGCAGCAGAAGCCTCTTCCAAGAAATGGGGTGTACCTGTCTCCGTACAAATGGCAATTATGCACCAAGAATCCCATTTTGTTGCCGATGCCAAGCCGCCCCGCACTTGGTTGTTAGGGATTATCCCATGGTTTCGCCCCAGTTCGGCTTATGGTTATGCCCAAGCCTTGGACCAAACTTGGGAAACCTATTTGGATCAGGCGGGCAGTTGGGGGGCTGACCGTGATGAATTTGCCGATGCCGCCGATTTTATTGGCTGGTATAGCCACCACGCGCATTTAAAATTGGGTATTGCCAAAGTTGATGCCAAAAACTTGTATCTTGCCTATCATGAAGGGCCTGAAGGGTATCAGCGCAAAAGTTATTTAAGAAAGGCGTGGCTGCGCCGTGTGGCGGATAAAGTGGCGCGTAATGCCAGACGTTTCCAAAACCAATTAGGCAGTTGTAGGCTCAATTCTGGCTTTGATTTTTAATGTCTGTTGGCTCTATGGGCAGCACCTTCGCGATTAGATTTGACTCAGTGCCAATAAATGTTAGGTTGCTTGTTTATTCGTAACTATTCAGCATCCGGGGCACAACAGCCGTTCGCTGAGCGGAACAGCCGTTCGCTGAGCGGAACAGCCGTTCGCTGAGCGGAACAGCCGTTAGCTGAGCGGAGTCGAAGCGAACAAACCGGCTTCGACTCCGCTCAGCCTACGGCAAAGACTCCGCTCAGCCAACGGTAAAGACTCCGCTCAGCCTACGGTAAAGACTCCGTTCAGCCTACGGTAAAGACTCCGCTCAGCCTACGGTAAATTTGACTTATTAGAAGTCGCTCTGAATAGTTACGTTTATTCCAATATAATAGGCCGCACCCTTCAAAGCTTTAGCTGATATGGCTAGGCGGGCGTATTTAATCACTATCGTTGCTACTTTTTCGGACTGACATGCAAACAATCAAAAAACAATTAAAACAAAACGTTACTTTGCTGCTTTTTAGTGCCTTACTGATAGGTTACACGCCTGTGATGGCGGAATCAGACCAAGCTGCCGTGGAGCTTTATCAAAAGGCCAGAGGCAAAAGTGTCCAGCAGGAAGAAGACCATAGTGCCCATGCTGATAGCACCAAAGCCTTTCATGGCGTTTTTTATGGTTTTACGCCTTGCGACAATTGTCTTGGGACTAAAATGACCCTGCGTTTAAATCCAAACAACAATTATCTGTTGGTTATCCAATCGACTACGTTGGGCGGCGCTAAAGAAACCTATGAAAAAGGCAAATATGTTTGGGATGACGAAAAGCACACCGTTGAATTGACACCGCGCAAAGGCGCAAAGCCAAGACACTATTACATTCAAGACCATGAGTCTTTAGCGTTGCTGAATGATGATGGCACTAAGATAACTAACGGCGATGCCGACCGTTATGTCTTGCGCAGAAGTGATACCGTAAAAACGCGTGAAATACATTTTCACTAAAATCTTAATGATAGCCGGAGTGCAACGGCTTTAGACGTTGCCGTGTCGGCGATGAACACAGCGTACTAGGTCAATCCGCTGCACTAGAGGGAGTCCACAAGGGATAGCTTCTACCAATAGCATCTTGGTTAAAGCTATCCCTTTTTCGTTATAGTGTGTTTTTAGGTAGGGTATAAACCCAGCAAACCTAAATCTGCATAAACTATGCGCTTACTTGCGCAATCCAATCCTGCAAATTGTAATAATTGGTGATACGCGCGACTTTTTGGTCGCGAATTTCAAAAAAAGCCCCGGCGGGTAGG
The DNA here is from genome assembly GCA_013140465.1 of Methylococcaceae bacterium. Classification (GTDB taxonomy): domain Bacteria; phylum Pseudomonadota; class Gammaproteobacteria; order Methylococcales; family Methylomonadaceae; genus Methylobacter_C. Next base: position 3,336 of record JABFST010000484.1, on the reverse strand, counting down.
CGGTAAGTCTGACCGTTGGCGGCGGGTAAGCCTTCGTCCGATTTAAGGTATTCGCCCAACACCACAAACTCAGAAGCGGCACGCGTGCCTTCATCATTAGCCATGATGACCATATCCACCAGTTGTTCTTTATAGTTGTGATTCATACAGGCCATAAATTGGGTAAAGGCTTCTTTGCCAATTTCGCGTTTGCCTTGGTTGATGTCGTGGATCACATCGTCGGTCAATAAATTTAAAAAAGCGTCCATATCACCGCTGTTAAAAGCGGCGTAGTAGTTTTGTACGAGTTTGATACTGTCTTGTTGGCTCATCATGATTCCTAGTTGTAATTAAAAAGTGGCGCGTATTTTATAGCTAAATGGCGGTTTTGCCTTGAATTATTGTAAATATTCAGTCCCCCTCCTTAAAAAGGAGGGGGAGCTTGCGAGGGAGCCTGAATAAGTACGAATTATTTGGCCTAGGTAGAGGCGGTAACAGCCGCCCCTACCCATGTAGCCGTTAATCCTTCACCCAACCATCGCGTAAAGTAACGGTGCGGTTAAACACCAGCTTGCCGTTGGCGCTATCTTTGTCTAAACAAAAATAACCTGTGCGTTCAAATTGATAGCGGCTGTCAGGGTTGGCATCTGCCAAGCTGGCTTCGACACGGCAATCTTCAAGTACGGTCAGCGAATCTTTATTGATGGCATCCAAAAAGTTAGCTTCGTTATCGGGGTTGGGGACGCTAAACAAACGGTCGTATAAGCGTATTTCCGCCGCCGCCGCGTGGATTTCGCTCACCCACTGGATAACGCCTTTGACTTTGCGGCCTTCGGGGTTTTTGCCCAAGGTGTCGGGGTCGTAGCTGCACCGCAGTTCTATGATTTGCCCGTCAGCATTTTTGATGACTTCGGTGCATTTAATCACATAAGCCCCGCGCAAACGCACTTCACCGCCCTCAACCAAACGCTTGTATTTGGGGGGTGGCAATTCGGCAAAATCGTCTTGTTCTATCAGCAACACCTTGCTGAATGGCACGCTGCGCTTGCCCAATTCTGGGCGTTGCGGGTGGTTGCTGACGTCCAGCAGTTCGGTTTGCCCGTCGGGGTAATTGTCCAGCACGATGCGTAACGGTTGCAGCACCGCCATTGCCCGCAAGGCGTTTTCGTTGAGGTCTTCGCGTATGCAATATTCCAGCACGCCCATTTCTATCCATGAATTTTGCTTGGTCAAACCAATGCGTTCGCAAAAGTCGCGGATAGCTTTGGGGGTAACACCTGCACGGCGCAAGCCCGCTAGGGTTGGCATCCGTGGATCGTCCCAGCCATGCACATGTTTTTCTGTGACTAATTGGTTGAGTTTGCGTTTGCTGACGATGGTGTATTCCAATTGCAAACGGGCAAATTCGATTTGTTGTGGGTGGCTGGGCGTTTGCAGTTGATCCAAAACCCAATCGTATAAGGGGCGGTGGTCTTCAAATTCCAGTGTGCATAAGGAATGGGTGATGTCTTCCAGCGCATCGGAGATGCAATGGGTGTAGTCGTACATGGGGTATATGCACCAAGCATCACCCGTGCGGTGGTGATGGACTCGGCGGATACGGTAAATGGCAGGATCGCGCATATTGATATTGGGCGAGGCCATATCAATTTTGGCACGCAAGACATATTGCCCGTCGGCAAATTCGCCCGCCCGCATCCGCGCGAACAAATCCAGATTCTCTGCTATCGGGCGGTTGCGGTCGGGGCTGGGTTTGCCGGGTTCGGTCAGCGTGCCACGATAGGCACGGATTTCGTCGGCAGACAGGGTATCGACATAAGCCTGGCCTTGTTGGATAAGTTGTACGGCGTAATCGTAGAGCTGTTCAAAATAATCCGAGGCGTGGTATAGCCCTGACCAAGTAAAGCCTAACCAACGCACGTCGCGCTCGATGGACTCCATGTATTCGATGTTTTCTTTTTCGGGGTTGGTGTCATCAAAACGCAGGTTGCAAGTGCCGCCAAACTCGGCGGCAATGCCGAAGTTTAAACAAATCGATTTGGCATGGCCGATATGCAGATAGCCGTTGGGTTCAGGCGGAAAGCGGGTGGCGACCCGACCGTTATGCTTGTTTTCTTTAAGGTCATGGGTGACGATTTGGCGGATAAAATTCGCCGAGGGTAAAGTTTCGTTTGTGGACATGGGGTATGCAAAGGTTTGGGATTGTAAAAAAGTGTCAGTGCTTAGGCGATTTCCAAGCAAGGATTTACCCACAAGCGCAGGATTTTTGTTCGATTTCAAGGCGTGAAAAGGGGCGCATAGCAAGCTATGCAACTCTTTTTACAACGCAGAAAGCGGACAAAAAGACCTGCTTGTGGGTAAATTCTGCGCCGGAAATCGCCTTAATGCTTTTTGACATAAAAAATCTGTTGGTCGTCTTGTTTTAGCTGTTCGATAATCTGATGGCCTGATTGCAGTGCGTAAACGCCAAAATCCAAATGCGCGGCAGGGTCGGTGGCGATGACTTTAACCACTTCGCCGCTGGCTAAGGTCATCAAGGCTTTTTTGAGGCGTAATAAGGGCAAGGGACACATTAAACCACTGGCATCCACTTCCAGATTAAATTCAATCATGGTTTTAGTTACTCAACTGAAGGCTAGATTGCTTATAATACCATCCCCTTAACATTCTACGAACCGTCGTCAGTAAATGGATTATTTCCCCGTTTTTGTGCAACTAAAAGACCAACCCTGCCTGATTGTCGGTGCAGGTGAAATAGCCGCCCGCAAAATCGATTTATTGGCACGGGCGGGCGCAAAAATAACGGTAATCGCCAAAACCATCAGCCCGCAAGTTGCGGCAATGGCAGTCACACATGGCCTAGAGCTGCGCCAACAAAGCTTTGCGCCCGAGGATTTACAAGGCTTCCGCTTGGTGGTGTCCGCCACCGATAACGCCGAAACTAACCAATTGGTCGCTGCGACCGCCAACGCCAACAAGGTTTTGGTCAATGTGGTGGATAGCCCCGCTTTATGCAGCTTTATTTTCCCCGCCATTATTGACCGCAACCCCATTATTATCGCCGTGTCTTCGGGCGGTGCCGCACCTGTTTTGGCGCGGCTGTTACGCGCCAAAATCGAGACCATCATCCCGCCAGCGTACGGACGTTTGGCGCAATTGGCGGAAAAATTCAGGTCGGCGGTCAAACAGCATTTTAGCTAACCCGCACAGCGGCGGATATTTTGGGAAAACTGTTTTCAAGGCGCGGTGGCGGAACTGATGTTTGCAGGTAACGAACACGCCGCCGAACAGCAGTTACAAGACGATCTGGCTCATGCCGAACCTAGTGCCAAGGGCGAAGTGTATTTGATAGGCGCA
>JABFST010000438.1 GCA_013140465.1 Methylococcaceae bacterium | reverse complement strand
CAAAATGACCAAAGCGGCAAACCCGTCTTAAGCGAACTGCGTTTTCAACAATTGCTGGCTAGCCATGACATTGACGAGCTTTATGAAAACCTGCGCCGCGCGCTGATGAAAATAAAACGAACGGCTAACATCCTGTCGCTGGCTGATGGGGTCTTGCATTGGGCGCAAGAACAACACGACAAAAACCAATACGACGAACGGCCTGACCGCCGCTTTCAATTTACCTGGGCAAAAGCCTATTTCAGCGAAGTTTTAACCTATTCCAACTAATTAAGGAGCATTCCATGACCCAATTTATCCAACTACACGCCATAGTTTCTTACCCGCCATCCAACTTAAACCGCGATGATTTAGGACGGCCTAAAACCGCCATCATGGGCGGTGCAAACCGTTTGCGCATCTCCTCGCAAAGCCTAAAAAGGGCATGGCGCACCTCCGAATTGTTTGAGGGTGCATTGGCGGGCCACAAAGGCATACGCACCAAACGCCTAGGCATACAAATCAAACAAAGCCTGATCGCCCAAGGCGTAACGGAAAAAAATGCCTTTGAATGGGCAGCACAAATTGCCGCCTATTTTGGCAAAGTTAAAACCAAAAAAGACAAAGACGGTGGCGAACCTTTAGAAATAGAACAGCTGGTGCATATTGCCCCTGAAGAACAACAACTGATAGATGCGTTAATCAGCCAACTGGCCAGCGACAACCGCGCACCCGAAGAAAGCGAATTAAGCCTGTTAAGAAAACAACCCAAAGCCGTAGACATCGCCTTATTCGGCAGAATGCTCGCTGAAAAACGCGCCTACAACGTTGAAGCCGCCGCCCAAGTTGCCCATGCCATTACCGTACATGCCGTTAAAGTGGATGACGACTACTTCACCGCAGTCGATGATTTGAACGCCCATGATGAAGACGCGGGAGCCGCACATATAGGCGAAACAGGTTTTGCCGCTGGCGTGTTTTACCTTTATGTATGCATCAACAAAAGTTTACTGTGTGAAAACTTGCAAAACGACACCGAGTTAGTCAACAAAACGCTGGCTGCACTTGTGGAAGCTATGGCTAAAGTGTCCCCTACGGGCAAACAAAACAGCTTTGCATCTAGGGCCTACACTTCGTACTTGCTGGCTGAGCAAGGCACACAACAGCCACGTTCCTTATCCGTCGCCTTTTTAAAACCCGTGCCCGGCAGCGACGTGCTGAACGATGCCATCAAACACTTAAGGCAACAAGCCGACAATTTCGACAGCGTTTATGGCGCTTGTGCCGACCAACGCTTAGACTTTATGGCGACTGCTGAAAAAACCGAAGGCCGCCTTAGCGACATCATCACATTTTTAACCGCAGGTGAGCCATGCAGCAATACCTGATATTTCAACTTTATGGTGTTTTGGCCTCATGGGGCGAACCTGCCGTGGGCGAATCACGCCATAGTGCCACACATCCGTCGCGTTCGGCGGTGTTGGGGCTATTGGCGGCGGCAGTAGGCATCAGGCGCGAACAAGAAGAACGCCTAGAGCAATTGTCGGCAGCATTAGCAATCGGCTTTAAAGTCATCAACCCAGGAATTGTGCTTAAAGATTATCACACCGTACAAATACCCGCCGATGACAGAAAAGCCAAACACCGCCATACCCGCCGCGATGAATTGCGCTCAGACAAAGTGGGGACAGTGCTGTCTAGCCGCGAATATCGCCAAGATGCGCTGTCTATCGCCGCCGTTTGCTTAACGGGGCAGAGCAGCGGACATACCTTGGACAGTTTGGCGGGCGCACTTAAACAACCGATTTTCCAACTCTATCTAGGACGAAAATCATGCCCCTTAAGTTTGCCCGTCAACCCAAAAATAATCACCGCCGAAACCGTGACCAACGCCTTAGACAGCTATGAACTTGCGCCCGAGCAAACCCGCTTAGGGTCTACCCATATCAGCTATTACTGGGAACAAGCCCTACAAACCGACACCGCCCAATACAGCTACCGCGTACCGCGCTACGACCAGCCGCTCAACCGCCAGCACTGGCAGTTTGCTGCCCGCGACGAGTATGTACGACTCACCACAGGAGAAAACCATGTACCTAAGCCGCGTTAATGTTTTAGCCGAACAGCCTGACGAACTCATGGGCATACTCACCGCCAACCACTACGAGTTGCACCAACTGTTGTGGCGGCTATTTCCTGAACGAAATGCACAAGAACCGCGTGATTTTTTATTTCGCCGAGATGAACACAAAGGCTTTCCGGTTTTTTACCTGCAATCGCCCACACCACCCACTGCCATACCCGGGCTATTGTCTGTAGAAACCAAACCCTATAACCCACAGCTCAAAATCGGCGACCGCCTACGCTTTACCCTACGCGCCAATCCGGTCGCGCAAACCAGACTAGCACGCAGCGCCGACGAACAAACCGCCTTGGCGGCAGCCAGACTAGCACGCGGCTTGCGCGAAAAAAACCTACTGCCCCAAAAACGGGTACGCCATGATGTCGTCATGCAGCTAAAAACCAGCCTGTCCGCCGCAGAAAAAGAGCACTATAGCGAAGCCGAGCTGGTGCAACAGGCTGGGATGGCCTGGTTGGCCCGCAAAGCCGAAAACGTAGGCTTTAAACTGCTGGAAGCCAGTGCCGAAGGCTACCAACAACACCACTTCAAAAAACGCGGCATCAAAATCAGCACCATCGATTTTAATGGCGTGTTAGAAGTCACCGACCCGCAGTTGTTTATACAAGCCTTGTACAGCGGCATCGGCCCCGCCAAAGCCTTCGGTTGTGGTTTGTTGTCGGTAGCGAGGGCATAATGGAGAGAATATTCTTGAAATCAAAGCATTAAGTAAAAGAACGTTGCTAAACCAAAGTTTAAGGCATTATGTTTAGCCTTTGATTAATAATCACTTTACTATAGCCTATAAAATACCCAGTCTGCCTCATAGGTGATACATGCAAATTAATACCCAAATCGACGACAGCTATCAACAAAAAATAGCCGCCATACATGAAGCCACCCAATTGAATACGCCAGAAATTATCAAGCAAGCTTTGGATTTGTTGTACGAAAAAATAGCCCTGACAGGCAGACAAAAGAACCGGATGTTACTGGAAATGCTGGCGGGTACGGCGAATGGGCCAGAAGACTTGTCTGTCAACTATAAAGACTATCTGCTGGAAGGTTGGAAGGAAAAGCATGGTATTGACTGACACAGGATTTTGGTTCGCATTTTTTAACAAAAAAGACCGCTACCATCGGCAAGCCATCGCGGTTATGCAACACTTGGATGAAGGGTTGATTACCACATGGCCTGTCATGACCGAAACCAGTTATTTATTAGGTAAGACATTAGGTGTGCAAAGCCAAATAAACTTTATTGGCGCACTAAAATCTGACTTGGTCTCGGTTTTTGATATTAATGTGCAGTGTTTGCCTCAGGTTCAAGACCTGATGCAAAAATACGCCAACCTCCCCATGGACTTAGCCGACGCGTCTCTGGTCATCCTCGCCGAACACCTTGGGCATGGGCGCATTCTCTCCACTGACCAGCGCGATTTTAACGCTTACCGATGGAAAAACCACCAGCCCTTCCAAAATCTGTTGTTGCAGGAACACTGATGCTCCCACCCCCCAAACCC
>JABFST010000486.1 GCA_013140465.1 Methylococcaceae bacterium | reverse complement strand
ATCCCGACCCGATACCCACCCAAAGCCTAAACTTGGAACAAATTTTTGCACGGCTCAACCACCATGCCCGCCCCGGCAGCTTGGTGTACATCATCAGCGATTTTCGCGGGCTTACTGATGCCGCTGAAAGTTATATCGCCAAACTGGCCTTGCATTGTGAAGTCGTGTTAATTTTTGTCTACGACCCCTTAGAAAAAGATTTGCCCAAAGACGGGCGTTACCGTTTTGCCGACGACCAGCGCGACATCACCTTAGATACCGGCGACCGTTATACGCTGGACGCCTACCAAGGCCGCTTCGCCTTGCGCTTACAACGTTTGGAAGCCTTAGCGAAAAAACGCGGCTTAACCTTATTGCAATGTTGCACCACCGAAACCCCGTTAAACTGCTTAAGATAAGACTGTTCTTCCCTTCTTGCGTTTTTTGCGACCACTAAACCATGCCCACCCAAACCCCGCTCCCTCTTAAAGATTTACATTTACCTGCCCCCATCGGTTGGTGGCCACCTGCTCCAGGCTGGTGGTTGTTGGCGGCTTTTCTGTTGCTATGCGTGGCCTTGGGCTGTTGGGCCTATTGGCGGTTTACACGCAAAACCGCAGTCAAGACCGCCCACAAACAATTATTGGCGATTAAGCACAACACTGTGTTGGACAATCAGCAAAAATTGGCTGAGCTGTCCATTTTATTGCGCCGTGTTGCCATTAGCCTGTATCCGCGTGCGCAAGTGGCGGGCTTGACAGGGCAAGCGTGGCAGGACTTTTTAAACCAAGCCTTGCCCAACCGTCCTTTTAATGGCGAATACGGGCAGTTATTGGTCGAAGCCAGCTACCGCCAGCAACCGCTTAGCCCAGCACAGCTCCAGCACTTGCTTGGTCTTTGCGAAATCTGGCTAAACGCCCAATCCAAACGAACCCAACCGAAATCCCGCCCATGATGCACTTTGAATGGCCTTGGCTAGTAGCGGCCTTACCGTTGCCCTTATTGGTGCGTTGGTTATTTCCAGCCCACCGCCCTGCCCAACATGCGGCCTTAAAAGTCCCGTTTTTGGAAGACTTTTCCTTAGGCCAAAGCCCAGTGGCTAGCCATCACCAACGTTGGCCCTTATGGCTGGCGGCATTGGCATGGGGGCTATTGGTGCTGGCTTGCACGCGTCCGCAATGGCTAGGCGAACCCATAGAGCAAGCCGTCAGCGGCAGGGATTTAATGTTGGCGGTGGATTTGTCGGGCAGTATGGAAGAGCGTGATTTTATGATTAACAACGAAGCTGTAGACCGCTTGACCGCCAGCAAAGCCGTCGCGGCGGAGTTTATCAGCCGCCGTGTCGGCGACCGTTTGGGCCTGATCTTATTTGGCACGCAAGCTTATTTGCAAACCCCTTTAACCTTCGACCGAAAAACCGTGCAAACCTTGTTAAGCGAGGCGGAAATCCGTATGGCGGGTGACAACACCGCCATAGGCGATGCCATCGGCTTGGCGGTCAAACGCCTTAAAGACCAGCACGTCAACAGCCGCGTGCTTATTTTAATGACTGACGGGGCGAATACCGCAGGTGCGGTGTCGCCGCTAAAAGCCGCAGAACTGGCGGCGGCTAAGCAGCTAAAAATATACACCATCGGCATCGGGGCGGATGAAATGATCGTGCAAAGTTTTTTTGGCACGCGCAAAGTCAACCCGTCACGCGATTTGGATGAAAACGCTTTCATAAAAATTGCCGAAAGCACAGGTGGACGCTATTTCCGCGCTAGAAACACCGACGAACTGAACAACATCTATATGCTCTTAGACCAGCTTGAACCCGTAGAAAAAAACAAACAATACTTTAGACCGCACAGCGAACTCTACCTCTGGCCTTTGGCGGCGGCATTGGCGTTGGCTGCGGTGCTGGGCATAGCGCGGGTGCAATTATGATGCTGCTAAACGAATTCCACTTTATCCGTCCGCATTGGCTATGGGGAATCATCCCGTGCTTGTTGTTGGCAGTGGTTATTGTTAGGAACAAACTGAAACAGGGCAATTGGTCGGCCGTTTGTGATGCCGAACTGTTGCCTTATCTGATACAAGCAAAAACCACAACACCCAGCCGTTTTGCGATAACGACAGGCACTTTGGCGGCCTTGGTGGCTATTTTCGCGTTGGCAGGGCCGACCTGGGAGCGTTTGCCTACGCCGATATTCCGCAATGAGTCTGCCTTAGTCATCATCTTGGACTTATCGCTTTCTATGGATGCCCAAGACATCAAACCCAGCCGTCTGATACGCGCCCGATTTAAAATTGCCGATATTTTAAAACAGCGCAAAGATGGGCAAACGGCGTTGATCGTGTATGCGGGCGATGCGTTTGTGGTCACGCCGCTGACCGACGATAGTGCGACCATAGAAAGCCAATTGGCGGCCTTGACCACGGACATTATGCCCGAGGAAGGCAGCAACACCCCGTTAGCCTTGAAAAAAGCCTTTAGCCTCTTGCAACAAGCCGGATTGCAGCAAGGGCAAGTTTTGCTGGTGACTGATAATGTAGACACAGATCTCGCCGTACACGCCGTCAACAAGCTGGGCGGTTACAACTTATCTATACTCGGTGTGGGCACGCCCGAAGGTGCGCCTATCAGCTTACCCGAAGGCGGTTTTTTAAAAGACAAAGACGGCAGCATTATGATGCCTAAGCTTAATATTGCTGATTTGGCCCAGTTGGCACACACGGGTAATGGCGTGTACTGGACTATCAGTGATGATGACACCGACGTTAAGGCATTACTTGCCGCGATCACCAAACCTGTCGTGCAGCAAGGCGCAGCCAGCAAAAGCCTGTTGGCGGATTTGTGGGACGATAAAGGCCCGGCCTTGGCGTTGTTGGTGTTGCCGTTGGCGGCACTCAGTTTTAGAAAAGGGCTGTTGTGTTGGGCCGTATTAGTGCTGTTGCCCTTGCCCAAAAACAGCTACGCGCTAGATTGGCAAACCCTGTGGCAAACCAAGGACCAACTGGCGCAACAAGCCTATACGCAAAAGCAGTACGAACAGGCCGCAGACCTGTTTGAAAATCCCGATTGGAAAGCCATCTCCCAATTTCGGGCAGGGCATTACCAACAAACCATCGACACCCTAAAAAACAACCAGCCTTCGGCATTAAGTGCCTACAATCAAGGCAATGCTTACGCGCAATCAGGGCAGTTGCCAGAGGCCATTAACGCTTACCAACAAGCGTTGTCGCTAAACCCGAATGATGAAGATGCCAAGTACAACAAAGCCTTGGTAGAAAAAGAGTTGGAAAAACAAAAGAAAGACCAGCAAAAGCAACCGGGCGGGAGTGGTTCGCAAAAAGATCAGCCGCCCAAACCCGAACCACAACAACCGCAGGACAAACCTAGCGAGCCGCCTAACGATCCGGGGCAAAAGCAGGAACAGTCTAATCCGTCTGAGGATCAGCTCGATCCGGCTAAAGAAAATCACCCTGAAGACCCTAAGCCCGATGCCAAGCCTAAGCCTGAACCGAAAGACCCCAGCAAAAAAGATCAGCCCGAGGCGGACAAACCGCAAGCAGCTGAACCCCAAAAAACCGCTGGCGACGATAAAGAATCGGCCACCCCAGCCGAAGCAAAACCGACTGCTGAAAAATTGCAAGCGGATGAAAAC
>JABFST010000153.1 GCA_013140465.1 Methylococcaceae bacterium | reverse complement strand
CGACACCGCCCCGTATTTCCACAACAATTCGGTGGCAACCTTAGAAGAAGCTATCGCCTTTTATAATAGCGTGGCGTTTAACACCTCGCCCGGCGCTAAAGCGGAAGACCAAAATAATCAGGCACGGCTTATCAATATAGATTCCAGCAAAGTGACGGCTATCGCCTCGTTTTTGCGTGCGATCAACGTGTTGGAAAATATCCGCAATTCCAGCCGTTTGGATGAACGGGCCTTAACGGAATCAGGCGCGGCTTTTAAAGAAACTGTGCGCTTGGCTATGGCAGACACCGAAGACGGCATACAAGTCTTGCAACAAGGCTTTAACCTATATCCTGAAGCCTTGGCCTTGATGGGCGACGCGCTAAAACTGGAGAAAAAACTGACCAAAGCCGCATTAAAACAAGCGTTGGTGAAAAAACAACAGGCGCACGCCCTGATTGTTACCGAAGATCCTTAACCGCTGTGGGCTGCCGGGCGTTAAACCTCGGCAGCCGCTTCTGGCTCGGACAACAGCGGCGGGTTAAACAAACGGTCTAAGGCGTGGTGCAACTCATCAACACCGGTTTTTTTCAGCGACGAAAACAATTGTAGCGACAGCGAAAGAGGGCATTCCTGCAATTCTTTTTGGACTTGCAACAAGGTGTTTTTGGCGGCGCCGTAGTTTAGCTTATCGGCCTTAGTCAGCAATATGTGCAGAGGCAGTTGCGAATGCTGGCACCACTCCACCATTTGCCAATCAAACTCCGTCAAGGGATGGCGCACGTCCATGACCAATACAATGCCACACAAGGATTTGCGTTGTAGCAAATAGGTTTCCATCAGTTCATGCCATTGTTTTTTGACCGCAACAGGCACTTTGGCATAACCGTAGCCAGGCAGGTCCACAAACCGCAAGCGTTCATTAATCTCAAAGAAATTAAGCATCTGCGTCCTGCCCGGGGTTTTGCTGATCCTAGCCAATGCGCTTTGCCGCGTCAGCGTATTAATCGCGCTGGACTTACCCGCATTAGAGCGTCCTGCAAAGGCAACTTCCAGCCCTTGGTCTTCGGGCGTATTTTTAAGATGGGGGGAACTGTTAATAAATTTTGCCTGGGTATACATTGTGTTCATCGTTGCCTCGCTTACACTGACTAATTAGGGTAAAATCTCGCCACTCTTGGTAGCCTATTGGTACGTTAAGTAGGCTAGCGCAAAATGACGACATAATTCCAAAGGGGAATCCGATGAAAAAAAATCTGCTGGCACTTTCACTAGCCCTGGCGTTTACCAGTATCCCAAGTATTCTACATGCTGAGGCCGATATTGGCGCAGGAAAAGAAAAAGCCGCCCAATGCGCCAGCTGTCATGGCGAAACAGGCAATAGCCTGGTGTCTTCATTTCCAAAGCTGGCAGAACAACACCCCAATTATTTGGTCAAGCAATTGCTGGCTTTTAAAAGCGGTGCGCGTAAAGATCCATTAATGTCGCCCATCGCAGAACACTTAAGCAAAGACGATATTGCCGATATTGCCGCCTATTATGGCTCTGAAAAAATTGCCGCTAACGACGTGCCGGTTGTTGATGAAGACGAAGATGATGCCACCAACAAGGCCAAAAATGCAGCGGCTGTGCAAACGCTGATCGCCCAAGGCGGCGGTTTGTACCGTAACGGCGACTTAAGCCGTGAAGTGTCGGCCTGTATTGCTTGCCACGGGCCCTTAGGCGAAGGCAACAAACCTGCTGGCTATCCGTTATTAAAATCGCAACATGCCGAATACCTGATTAAAACCCTAACCGATTTTAAAACCGACGTGCGCAGCAATAATCCTGAAAACATGATGCACATGATCGCCAGAAAAATGACCGATGAAGAAATCAAGGCCGTTTCATACCGCATTTCAATGATGAAATAGCCTGGGCGTAAGTATTTACTAACCCCCTCCCAACCTCCCCCTTATCAGGGGGAGGAGTTTACTATCTCCCTCCCCCTTATCAATGGAGGAGTTTACTATCTCCCTCCCCTGATAAGGGGAGGGTTGGGGAGGGGTAAAGACTGAATGTTTACGGCAACTGTTTATTGACCACCCTTATTTGAGGTATCTCATGCTTAAAAAAATCACCCAAGCCGCTGTCACGCTGTTGTTGTTTTGCTGCACTTTTTTTGCCCAAGCCGAACCTTTGGGTTATGAAAAACTGGCATCCGTACAGCCCACGCAAAATACCGACAAAATAGAAATCATTGAGTTTTTTTGGTACGGCTGCCCCCATTGCTATGCGTTTGAGCCTTTGCTGGAAAAATGGGTGAAAAACCTGCCTAAAAATGTCGAGTTTATCCGCCAACCTGCTGCGTTTAATGACCTTTGGAGCAAACACGCGAAAGCTTATTACACTGCCGAAGCCTTAGGTTTGGTGGACAAGGTTCATGCTGATTTTTTTGATGCCATCCAAAATAAAGGCCAAAAACTAGACAACGAAGCCGATTTGGAAGCGTTTTTTGTCGCGCATGGCGTGACCGCCAGCCAATTCAAAGAAGCCTACAATTCCTTCGCCGTCGATGCCAAATTGCGCCAAGCGCCGCTGATGGCTGGCCGCTACGGGATTACTGGCGTACCTGCCATTATTATCAACGGCAAATACCGCACCAATGGGCCTTTGGCGGGATCACATGAAAAAATGATTGAAGTCATGGATAAGCTCATCAAGCAAGAAAGCGTAGCAAAATAGTTGTTTGCTTAAGCGTGGTCATGAAATCCATCTTACTTTTAACCGTGGTTATGCTGCTCAGTGCTTGCGGGCAGCGTGTTGAAGGGACTTACGCCAACGGCATGTTGAGCTACACCTTTTGGGATACAGGCAAAGTCAATATGTCCGATTTTTTGGGCGTCGTCAATGTAGACTATAATTACAAAATAGAAGGCAAGAACGTAAAAGTGACCACGCCAGAAGCTACCCAAGTTTTTGTTTTGCTTGAGGATGGCTCATTACAAACACCGACGGGTGTCATCTTAAAAAAACGCCCGTGGTGATTATGCCTCAGGGCGTGGTCACGCGTCATTACCAAAGCAAATCATCGGGGATTTGGTATTTTGCATAAGGGTCGTCTGGCGCAACAACGGCAGCAGCAGTGTCTTTGTTGTGCAAGACCACACTGGCGGCATCGCGTAAGCTGATTTTCTCCGCGACCTCCGCACTGACCAGTTCATAGCCCGCCTCCCATTTGACTATCGCCAAACGCCCGCTAATAATTTGCCCCCGCTGGCTTTCTGACACATACAAAGTTTTTATCTTATTGTCGTCGTTAAAGCGATAGGCCAAGCCATCAGGATCTAGCCCTAGTTTGTTCTGTTCGATGAGTTGTTTCACTTGCGCCAGCACTTGTTTTTGCTCTTCTTGCCGCTGTTTTAGCTGGTTGAGTTCCCTGTCCCGCTGCACCTGTTCAGCGTGCGCTTTTTGCGCCAGCTCTTTGGCTTCATCGATGGCGGCAACATTATGATTGCGTTGCAGCTCGGCTTGCTTGCGCTTGTCGGTCTTAATGGTTTTGGCTTTTGCAGCACTGACCAATCCCGATTTTAATAATTGCTCTTGCAACGATAATTTTTGCTTACTCATTACCTGGCTCTCTTGTATTTGACATAGGTTAGAAATTGAGGCGTAGTTTATTTTAAAATAACTTTAAAGTATAACTATTGTTAGCTCTCGCCGCGTGATACTGACACAGATGCAACGCACGACGTACTTATTCAGACCCCCTCCTTTTTAAGGAGGGGGACTGAATGTTTACCGCACGACGACAATGATAGGTTTTGTTTCTTAGGCTTTTTTGAAGTATCGGCCTCATGGCAAAATAATTACCATGTACATACTTATTCAGGCCCCCTCCTTTTTAAGGAGGGGGCCTGAATGTTTACCCATGTACAAAGCAGTGGATCCACACCTTTAATCCTAAAATAAACCCATTTGTATGTTTTTATCTTATGTTCACCAATTTAGGGGCATTGCGATATTCTATATCGTCTCAGGGCATGCCATATCGGCTTTTGATTGGCATAGCAACCCTGAACTAGGGCGTATCACTAAAATGCTGCTAGGCAATGGCACGGTCTTTTTTGTATTTATTGCAGGGTATTTGTTTCAGCATTTATCAAAACATTACGAGCCCAAGAAATACTTGTCCACTAAGCTAAAAGTCGTTATATTGCCTTATCTGTTAGTCTCTTTACCCGCCATTATTTATTTTGTTTTTTTTCAAGAGCGTTTCGGCCTGTGGCCAGAATTTTATGAAAATCCACAATGGCTACAAGTGATTTATTTTTACCTCAACGGATCGCATTTGGCACCGCTTTGGTTTATTCCGATGATTTTTTTATTTTATCTGGCAGCCCCTTTACTCGTTGCCTTTGATAAGGCTCGCTGGCCTTATTTGTTGATGCCCGCCTTAATCATTGTGTCAATATACATACCAAGAGGCAGTATTATCCAATCGTTTTACCATTTTTTTTCGATTTATGTTTTTGGCATGTTCTTAAGCCATTTTAAAAATAAAATTAATCTATTGTTAACAAAATTCTTGGTGATATGTCTATTATTAACCCTATTTTTTTCGCTGATCTATGTCGAGTATTACTTTGAAGAGTATGGGTATATAAATTTTATTAGAAAGCTTATTGTGTGCTGTTTGTTTATAGGCTGTTTATTAAAATTTAACCTTAAAATTTATTTTATTGGGCTATTGGGAGACTATAGTTTTGGTATTTTCTTCATCCATTCTTACATCATTTCACTCATAAAAATGGCAGAAGATTCGTTTATTGGGCATTATTGGCAAGGCCATTTTATGGCTTTTCTGTTGTTTGTGTTTGCCATTTTACTCATCTGCATCGGCATCATTAACCTTATAAAAAAACTTTTGCCCACACGCAGCCGCTATTTAATTGGCTGTTAATCCCTACATACTCTTTTAATGAGGCATCACTATGTTTGAAGATTTACGCGACCTCTATCAAGAGGTGATTTTTGACCACAACCGCAACCCGCGCAATTTTAGGGTAATGGCAAACGCCGACCGTCAGGTTGAGGGTTTTAACCCTTTATGTGGCGACCGCTTGACCTTGTTTTTAAAAATGAATGGCGACATCATTGAAGATGCCTGTTTTCAAGGTTCGGGCTGTGCCATTTCCACGGCATCGGTTTCGTTAATGACGGAAATCGTCAAAGGCAAATCCTCAGCCGAAGCAGAACAGTTGTTTACCCAATTTCATGAAATGACCACGGGCAAAGACGAACATTTTAGCCTCGAAGCGGTAGGCAAGCTCGCCGTCTTGGCGGGCGTGCGCGAATATCCGGCACGCGTAAAATGTGCGACCTTGGCATGGCACACTTTAGATGCCGCACTAAAAAACGAACAAAAATCCATTTCTACCGAGTAATTTTTCAGCACGCCTAGCCTTATGCCGATTGCTAACACTACAGCCGTCTATGCCGGAAAATTGGCAGTGCTTTATGAAGGCCACGGCGACAGGCTAGCCTGCCAACAGCTCGCCGAACGCTTGGCAATACCACTGGTTCTGGCATCTGACACCCATGCTTACCCGTTTTATTTGTGCTGGCGTGACGGTAGCCTAAAGCTGTTGGATACCGAGCTGCTAAAAAAAGGCGGGCTAGCGGTGGACATAGAGCCGCGTAATGGTGAGCAAAGGTCTTGGCCCGCCCCCAAAGAAGGAGCTTTGGCGCAAGCCTTGGGACGCAAAACGCGTACTGTCGTTGACGCCACGACCGGCTGGGGCCAAGACAGCTTGCATATTTTCCGCATGGGTTATGAATTGTTGTGCATAGAGCGTTCGCCGATTATGCTGGAATTGCTTAGCGATGGCTTTGCCCGCTTGGCCTGTGTAGATTGGATGCAACGCCTTAACTTAAGCCCGCCTTCGTTACTGGGCGGTGACGCAATTGCGCTGTTGGCGGCCTTGCCTACGCCACCCGATTGTATCTATTTGGATCCCATGTTTAGCCCTAAACGCAAAAAATCAGCCTTGGCGAAAAAATCCATGCGCGTTTTGCGCGATTTGTTGGGCGACGATATTGATAAAGAACAGCTGTTTGCAGCAGCTTTTGCAGCAACAGGCAAGCGCGTCGTGGTAAAAAGCCCTGATTATGCCGAACCTTTAGGCGGTAAGCCCAGCAGCAGCTTTCAGGGTAAATTGTTGCGTTATGATGTGTATTTAAAAACCTGACGGAGGGTGAGATGGCTGATTGGCTAGATGTGATAGACGAGAATGCGCTGGCAGATGGCGAGCATGTGCTGGTCGATGTCGATGGGATTGATGTTGCCGTGTTTAAGCTGGAAGGCCAATTTTATGCGCTGGAAGATGTCTGTACCCATGATGGCGCAGAAATCGCCAGCGGTCGTTTGGAGGGTGACGAGCTGGTTTGCCCACGCCACGGCGCGCGCTTTTGCATAAAAACAGGCGCGGTCAAATCGCCACCTGCTTATGAGGACATTGTTTGTTTTCCTGTGCGCGTTGAACACGGCAGGGTACAAGTGCGGGACGGGGCTGGCGATTAAGGCCCCAGCGGTTTATCAGGCCACCGTGTGTTCTTGGCAGATTTTTTCACTATCGCTGTGGCTAAGCGGTTCTTGGGTTAAGGCACAACGAAAACCAGCAGGGGTTTGGGTAAAATGGCGGCACGTCTTGCATTGCCCAAAGGATTGCGACTTATTGGCTTTTTGCAAGGCGGTCAGCGCTTTCATGAACATGTCTTCGTTATTGACAAACTCATGCGCCTTAAACAATTCAGCCGCCTCGTTAAACAATTCAGAATTGCGGGCCTGTCTTAAGATGGCAGTGCCTTCGGGCAGCAAAGTCAGGTGGACTTTGCGCCTGTCTTGGGTGTCGGTGACTTTTTGGATATAGCCTTTTTTGGCCAGCAACAATAAGGTTTGCGACACTGTGCCGCGCGTCATGCCCAGATAATCCGCGACGGCGGCAGGGCTATCGCTGTAGCGGTTACAGCGAGACAAATAGTCTAAAGCTTGCAAATGTACGGCTTGCAAGCCCCATTCGGTGCATTTTTTACGTTCTTCTGAACGTATCAATGCCGCCATGCGTTCAATTAAGTCAAATACATCAACCTTACTCATACAACGTTATAATCTCTTTTAAGTGTAAACTTTCAGTCCCCCTCCTTAAAAGGAGGGGTTAAGGGAGGTTTATTTAATAATCCCCCCTCGGCCCCCTCGCAAGCACCCCCCCTTTTTCAAGGGGGAAGCTTGCGAGGGGGCCTGAATAATAACTTTTAAGTTATTGTGGAAGGGGTTATCGGCTGTTTACACATACCGATAAAGGCTATGCGGCCTTGCCAGAAATCAATAAGGGAGGGGGAATAGCCAGTATACCATAGCGCGGCAAGGTATCGAATCGATATTAGTTACCCACACGCTGCCCACCGCCAAGCAATCGGTTGTTGCGGGTGCGACACCACGCACTGTGCGGATCAATCCGCCCTACGCCATGCCTTTACGCTAAGCAGTAGCACGGGGTTAGGCTACGCTAACCCAGCTTCCGATTTGGCTGTTACGACACGCTCTGAGACGCAGGGCTTATAACTCATCCAGCAAACGTTGGTAAATGCCGCCAAAACTGCCGTTGCTCATCAACACAAAATGTCCGCCTGTTTCTGCCTCCAGCTTAAGTTTGGCGATAATCCCATCCAAGCTTTGGCAGATTTGGATATTGTCGGCATAGCTTTTTAGCTTGCTTAAGTCCCAATCCAAGTTTGCTGGCTGATAAATCAGGGCTAAATCGGCTTGCGACAAGGATTTTGCTAAGGTTTCGGTGTGTATGCCTAAGCGCATCGTGTTTGAGCGCGGCTCAACGATGGCGATAATACGCTCAGCTCCGACGCGTTTGCGCAAGCCGTCTAGCGTGGTGGCGATGGCGGTCGGGTGGTGGGCAAAGTCGTCATACAGGGTTACGCCGTTGATGTGGGCAAACACTTCCATGCGCCGTTTAACATTTTTAAACTGCCCCAGTGCGGCGATGGCATCGCGCGGCAAAATGCCGATTTGGTTGGCGGCAACAATAGCAGAAAGGGCGTTATAGACATTGTGGGCGCCTGTGAGCGACCAATCGACAATACCCTGCCCGTTGTCTTCAAACAGCACTTCAAAGCGGCTGCCATCGTCCTTAAGGAGCTTGGCTTGCCATTGTGCATCGTCATCAATAGCGGTGTTGGCTACCGGTGTCCAGCAGCCCATCGCCAGCACATCATTGATATTGGCATCATGCGCGGGGCTGATAATCAGACCTTCGCCCGGAATAGTGCGCACCAAGTGGTGGAACTGGCGTTTGATGGCATCCAGGTCGGGAAAAATGTCAGCATGGTCGTATTCCAGGTTGTTTAAGATCACCGTGCGCGGGCGGTAATGGACAAACTTGGAGCGTTTGTCAAAAAACGCCGAATCGTATTCATCCGCTTCAATCACAAAAAAACCTGACTTGTTCTCGGGGCCACCGCCTAAACGGGCGGAAATGCCAAAATTAAGCGGTATGCCGCCAATCAGAAAGCCGGGGTTAAAGCCTTGATGCTCCAATATCCAACTGAGCATACTCGTGGTGGTGGTTTTGCCGTGCGTACCTGCGACTGCCAATACCCATTTGTCATGCAGCACATGTTCTGCCAACCACTGGGGTCCAGAAACGTAATTTAAGCCTTTGTTCAGCACTGCTTCCACTTCGGGGTTGCCGCGCGACAAGGCATTGCCGATAATCACCAAGTCGGGTTCGCTATCCAGATTTTCGGCGCGGTAGCCATCCATTAAGTGGATGCCCTGTTCTTCGAGTTGGGTACTCATAGGCGGGTAGACATTCTGGTCCGAACCGCTGACCTGATAGCCCAACTGCCTGGCAATGACGGCAAGCCCGCCCATAAATGTCCCGCAAATGCCTAAAATGTGAATATGCAATGTCGGGTCCTGGTGTAAGTGAAAGTATGGGCTTTTTCTGCCGTTATTTATCGAGATAAAATAGTTACTTGCGTTTAACGATAAGTTACGATGAAATAATCGGAAATTAAACCCTATATGATCCAATAATGACTGAAAAAAACAAAATATTAGTTGCGGCAACGCCTTATTTCATTGCCGAGCAATCGGTCCCCGAACAAGACCGCTATGTGTTTGCGTACACGATTACCATCGTCAACGAAGGTACTGTCCCTGCGCAGCTGCTGGAGCGGCATTGGCTGATTACCGATTCCAACGGCAAAATTCAGGAAGTCCGCGGTGAAGGTGTGATTGGCGAACAGCCTTACCTCAAGCCTGGGGAATCCTTCCGCTACACCAGCGGGGCTATCCTAGAAACCCCCGTGGGTACGATGCAAGGCCAATATACTATGCGTTCCGATGAAGGCGACGATTTTGCCGCCAGCATCCCGCAATTTACCTTATCCATTCCAAGAACCCTGCATTAGTAATGTCTATTTATGCCATTGGTGATATACAAGGTTGCTTTGATGATTTGTTAAGACTCCTTGATACCCTTTCTTTTAACGAACACACTGACCAGCTCTGGTTTGCGGGTGATTTGGTCAATCGCGGCCCCAAATCCTTAGACACGCTGCGTTTTGTTAAAAGCTTGGGGACTGCTGCCATCACAGTGCTGGGCAACCATGACATGCACTTGTTGGCGGCTTCGTGTTTGCCCAAAATTGCCCTTAAAAAAGACGCGCTGACGCAAGTCTTAGAAGCCCCCGATTGCGATGAACTTATCCATTGGCTCAGGCATAGGCCCTTATTCCATTATAACAATGAGTTCTGCCTGTTACATGCAGGGCTGCCACCGCAATGGGATTTTAACAAAACCCAAAAAATGGCCCAGATTGCCGAACAAGCCTTAAGAGGCCCTGATTATCAGATCTTTTTAAAACAAATGTACGGCAACAAGCCCAACCTGTGGTCAGCCAACTTAAAAGGCATTGCCCGCTTACGTTTTATTGTCAATTGTTTTACCCGCATCCGCTACTGCGATGCCGATGGGCGGCTGGATTTTTCCAACAGCGGCCCCTTAGGATCGCAACCCAAAAACTTATTGCCGTGGTTTGAAGTGCCCAAACGCAAAAATGCCGACATGCGCATAATTTTTGGGCATTGGTCTACCTTAGGCTATTACGAAGGCCCCAATTGCTATGCCATAGACACCGGCTGTTTATGGGGCGGTCAGCTAACGGCCTTAAAGTTGGGCGAAACGCCACAACGCATCAGCATCGCCTGTCCTGGCGCAAAAAAGCCGGGCAAATCCTATTATGCAAACAATAATACCAATACCGTGCTGGAAGGTGCCGCCAGTTAAACGGCGGCTACCTTGCTACGCCCCGCGTTTTATGCCGACCAGCTCCGGCACATACTTTACAATCAACCAGTTGACAGGCAATAACAAGGCGATGGACAACACTGTCGCCAATAGGGCACTGACAATCAGGGTTTGTATGCCCAAAGTGTCCACAATCGCCTTGGCAACCGGATTGCTGAACAAATGAAAACAAAATATGCACAAAGTGCTGCTGGAAATGTAGCTAATTAACGCAACAGGGCGGGAATAGCGTTCCAGCAACAGCGCTAAACTGACCATCATGCAGATACCGATTACGCCGCCCAAAAACGACAGCGAATAATGCGTGCCGCCATACCAAACGTTTTTAAGCCAAGCAAAATCCAAGGTAATTAACAAACTGGCGGCAAACAGCACTGCCACTGCCATAGGCTGGGTTTTAAGCCACTCTATTAGCGCATATTTTTTTACCAAGCAGCCCACCATAAAAAAATTTAGCCCCAATAACGCCAAATCGATGCTAAAAAAAAGGTTGAGATAGGCGTTTAAATACAGATACACCGACACTGCCAACAAGGCAAAATAGCTCAGCGGGTGTTTTTTCACCAGAAAAAAATACAGTATTTGCACGACCATCAAACCCGGCAAAAACCACAGGGCAGAATTGATAAAGTCGGGGTAGCTGTGAGTCCCCCAAAATAGCCCCAACACCCGTTTAAGAAAATGCCCGCCATCAAAATCTGCTGTTATCAGGGTTTTTAGCAGCACACTCAACAAATATATGTATATATAAGGTAAGACCAGCCTAAAGCGCATTTTGGCGATAAAATCTTTACGCGTCGTCGCCTTAAACAAATAGCCGGAAATAAAGAAAAATAACGGCACATGAAACGTCCACAAAAACTTCTGGGTAAACGATGTCAGCGGCAGATGGCATAGCACAATCAGAAAAATGCCCATGAACTTCGTCACATCTAGCCAGTAATAGCGGTTTATAGTTGGTTCGCCCATAGTCGTTTCGCCCTAGTCAAGGAAGTGGTCGCGCTACTTTAAAGGGGTTTAGGTTTTTTGCAAAGCACTAAGCGTTATGCAGACTATTGTTCCCGGCCAGATGCCTATAGTGAAGCAATAACAGCCGTTGCCGTGTCGGCAATGAAACCGAGAACTACAACGCTTAATTGTGGACAGGCAGGGTGAGGGTTGTGGTTAAACCCAAATCCGTTCTTGGCGTATTGCGGTCAATGTATAAGAGGGTCTCATCCGGTAAATCCAAACGCAGGAATTGACAGTAAACTGCGGGGGCATCAAGCGTGCGTGCGCTAGGGTTTTTGCTTAACACGGATTGCAACAATAGCCCCAATCGGTGTTGCGATAATCCTAAGGGGATACGGATAGGCTCAGGGTCAAGTTGCTGCCGATAAATCTGCGCCAGCGTCTTGCCATCAAAGACTGGGCGGCCTGTCAGGCATTCCAGCAAAATTAAGCCCCACGCGTATAAATCGGCATTAGCCTTAGCGGGCGCACCACGCAGTTGTTCTGGCGCACTGTAACGCGGCGTGCCTGTGCTGGGTTTGTGGTCGTGGCTAGTGCAAAAGCCATCGTTACTGGGCGGGCTTGCTAAAGCACTGATACCAAAATCCAATACTTTTGCGGACAAGGCTGCCCCACTGCCCGACACCATAATATTGTGGGGCTTAAGGTCGCGGTGTACGATGCCGTGGGCATGGATGTGTACCAAAGCCGCCAACACTTGGCCCATCACTCGTCGGGTTTGGCTTGCGGACAGAAAACCCTGCCGACACAGCACGTCATGTAAGGTCACGCCACGGACATACTCAAACACGGCATAAGGCTGTGCATCTTTATTGCTGCCCTGCGCCAACAGCTTAACAATATGGGGATGGTGAAAGGTGGCGCATAATTGGATTTCATGGTTAAACGCGGCGACCAGTTGCGCGTAAGCCGCACCTGCACAGGCCGTGTTGGGGTGCAATATTTTGATCGCGACAAGCCTAGCAGTGCCGATAGGGCGGGCTAAATAAACCTGGCTGGCAGCACCCTGGGCTAATAGGCTTAATAGGGTATAACCAGCGATTTCGGGCGGATTACTCATGCCCCAACATTCCCAGCGCAGGAGCCGGCTCATAATGGCCCTCAATAACAGAACCCCGCATAATATCAAAAGCAAAAGCTCCTAAACGGATACTGCCGCGCCTACGCTCAACAATATTGACCAAGTGGTTGCTGTGGTCAGGCGACACTTTGAGGAGCTGGTTACGCGCCCGAAAAATTTGAATGTTGAGGTGAGTGGGATCAATGCCTAAAGATTTCGCAAGCTCCGCACAATCAATCCAGCCTTGGGCGGATATATCCAAGTTGAGCTGCATATCGCGTAAGCGTTTGCGCGCCAAGGTCACTAGGCAATAGTGATGTTCACGCACGCCTAAATCAACGCTTTCAGAGCCGTATTGCAGCATCATGCGCGTATGTTCCTCGTCTAAACTTAAGACAAAATTTAAATACGGTGTGGTTTCAGGGGCATAACGGGCACTGGGTTGGGTATCATCCACTAGGTAAGGGATCGATAACTGGTAGGTTTTGCCGCTGAGGCACAAGGTGTCGCCGTCATCAAGCACACGGACTTCGTCCGGTGTTTCTAGCCGCCATTGCGCGGCAGCGGTTTGGTAGAGCACCATTTCGGGAGCTTCTTCGTTGGGTAGCAAATTGCTGGATGCCAGCTCAATCAAGCCGTCATCGGTGTCCAGCGGAATTAATGCCGTAACAGGTGCGGCAACATCCGCCACATACCAAAGGTTGCGCGGACTTACACCAAAACGCAGGTGTTGGTTGGCGCTGAGCAGTGTCCATTGGCCTTTAACCAATTGGCGACCATCCAAAAAAGTGCCGTTACGCCCATAATCGGCGATAAACCAATGACGGTCTTGCCAGCGCAAGAGGGCATGCAATAATGAAATATCTGGATCAGACAACACGGTGTCCGACCTTAGCGCATTACGCCCCACCACATGCTGGCTACGCAACACCACGCGCCCACCTGTCTTTTTATTAATTAGGATACCCACGGTAACACCACATACGCGCCAACTTAAGCCCCCAACCCCCTGTTTACCCTTGAAAAACAGGGAGTGGCAACCCATATTATGAAGCTTTTAACTATCAGAGAGAAAGCCCCATGACGTTGCCACAGCCATTAGAC
>JABFST010000495.1 GCA_013140465.1 Methylococcaceae bacterium | reverse complement strand
GACTTGTTGCAGGACTTCTTAAACCAACTATTGCCCCTGCACCATCAAATTGCCGAACTGACGTTTAAAAATCCTGAAAAAATAGCCAGCACTTCCAAGGAACGTAAAGCCATCTATGACATTTATTGCAAAACCGCACAAGGTGAGCAATTTATTGTTGAAATGCAAAAAGCCAAAGTAAACTTTTTTAAAGACCGCGCCCTGTTTTATTCCACCTTTCCCATTAAAGACCAAGCCAAAAAAGGCGCGTGGAATTTTGAATTAAAACCCGTGTATTTTATAGCCATCTTAAATTTCCATTATGATGAAGAAGAGGAAAGGCAAAAGTTTCTGCGTGCGGTTTGTTTAAAAGACCAGGATGGTGATATTTTTTATGATAAATTCCATTTCAAGTTTTTACAAATGCCGTTATTTACCAAACAAGAGTCTGAACTGGAAACGCATTTTGACAAGTGGGTGTATTTTTTAAAAAACCTCGAAAACTTTGACCATATACCCGACATATTAAACGAGCCGATTTTTAAGAAAGGCTTTGAAATTGCAGAACTGTCCCATTTGACACCCAGACAATACGATGCCTATTTAAAAAGTTTAGTGGAGTATTCAGAAGTCCAAAATGTACGCGATACGTCGTTTGGGGACGGGGAAAAAATTGGCATTGAGAAAGGGAAAATCGAGGGGAAAATTGAAGCCATAAAAACAGTTGCGAAAGCCTTAAAATCACAGGGCATTGCAATGGATATTATCATGGTATCAACGGGTCTCAGCCAACAAGAGATTGAGGAGTTGTAACTGTGTTTATCCATGAAAAGATAGTGAACGATAGGCCAATTAAGCGGGTGTGGGATACAGCGTTTGACGGCTTCCAACTTAGCACCGTAGCTTGGGTGCTGATAGACTTATAACCTATAAAACAAATGAAATATTAAACGTGGAATCATGAATAATCTAATTACTAGCAACAAAGCCACTATTTTAAATTTAGCCAAGCTGCATGGTGTTAAATCCATTTCCTTATTTGGGTCAATGGTGCGTGACGATATAAGTGATAACAGCGATGTAGATTTTTTAGTGGAGCTTGAGCAAGGACGGGATTTATTCGATTTAGGCGAATTATTAATGGACTTACAAGCTTTGTTGCAACGAAAAGTGGATTTAGTGACTAAAAATGCTTTGCATCCGCGTATATATTCAGAAGTTATAAAAGAAGCTCAACCCTTATGAAAGATGATCGTGTTTATCTTGAGCATATTATTGATTGCATAGATCTGATTAATGATTACACCGAATATGACAAGTTTAAATTTATGAATTCGCGGATGGTACAAGATGCGGTGATTCGCAACTTACAAACTCTGGCGGAATCAACGCAACGATTATCGCCTGAATTAAAAGCACAGCATCCTGAAATTAACTGGAAAGCAATTTCAGGGTTTAGAAATATTTTGGTGCATGACTATTTTGGAATTGATTTGGAGGCATGTTGGGCGGTTATTGAAAACAGATTGCCGCAATTAAGAATGAGCTTTGAAAAGCTGCTTTGAAGCACCGCAACTTAGGTTGCCACTTTTTGGTAATCCATACTTTACACCATCAATTATTAGGTTACGAAAGATACCCCTCAACCTACAGCAAATCCCCAAAAATCACCTCACAAAGAGGCATATAACCGTAGGCAAAGCAGCCACCAAATAACCCATCCATCCGCTTTAATTCCCCTCCGGCGTTTCAATCAGCCCCTGCCTACTTGCCAATAAAGTCAATTCCGCCAAAGTCTGTACGCCCATTTTTTCCTTAATCACCGTGCCGTGGTTGCACACGGTTTTGTAGCTTAAGCATAGCTTTTCGGCGGCTTTGCGGGCGGTATAGCCGTTTGCCAACAGGCAAAACACATCAAACTCCCTAGGCGACAACAGCTTGATTTTTTCCGATTCATCTTGGTCGCTGGCTATCGATACCGCCAATTGCTGGGCAATATCAGGATCAACATAAGTGCCGCCTTGGGCGATTTTGTACACGGCTGCGACTAGAGTTTCGGGTGCGCTGTTTTTGGTAATGTAGCCTTTCGCCCCGGCTTTTAGCGCACGGGTGACATACACCAATTCATTATGGATGCTAAACACCAAAATCTTGCAATGCGGGTCGCGGTTAATCAACCGCCTTATGCTCTCAAACCCGCCTATACCCGGCATGGACAAATCCAACACGACAATATCAGGCATCAATTGGACATACAATTGACACGCGGTTTCGCCCCTGTCCGCTTCATAAATCGCGCCGATTTTGTCGGATAACGCCAGATAGGTTTTATAACCCGTCCTCACCACTGCGTGATCGTCCACTAACAGCACACTTAATTTATCCGCCACTTCTGCCGCCCTGTTTTATGCAAAAGACAGCATCATGCCTGTTTGGCTAGCGCAAATCGATAGGAGCTTTTCCTGTTCTATGGCACTGATAATAGATGAATTTTTCCCTGTCTCTTTGGCTATTTTTCCCGTCCATTTCTGGGCATATTCCGTAACGCTGCCCTGCACCTGTCCTTTACCATAACGCCTTGCCCAGCCTGGCCCCAATAAAGCTTTGCATACGTTTTGGTCGAGAAAGCTGGTTATTTACTAGGACTTTATTGCCGTGCAAGGACTGGGCATACATTTATAAGGCACACCAACCCCTAACCCCTTGGAGGAACCATGCGGATTTCCAATTTTAACCGCACTGCTGTCGCATCGGCAGTGTGTAGCGTGCTTATGGCGGCTTCATTGTCTGCACACGCCAACAAAGACCTGGACAGGCTGTCAAAAGAAGACACTAACTGGGCAATGCAAACCAAAGATTATGATGCTAGCCACTTTAGCAACATGACCCAAATCAACACCCATAACGTCCAACATCTACAACCCGTTTGGTCGTTCTCAACAGGCGTACTGAATGGTCACGAAGGCGGCCCGTTAGTGGTCGATGGCATTATGTATGTGCATACGCCCTACCCTAACAATATTTTCGCTATTGATTTAGATGATCCCAGCAAAATTTTATGGGAATACAAACCTAAACAAAACCCTGCCTCCCGCGCCGTCGCATGTTGCGACGTAGTCAACCGTGGCTTGGCTTTTGCGCCAGCGGGTGACGGTTATCCAGCCACTATTTTCCAAAACCAATTAGACGGGCATATTACCGCACTGAACGCCAAAACCGGCGAGTTGTTATGGAAAATGGAAAACTCGGATATCGCGATGGGTTCAACCTTAACGATTGCCCCGTTTGTTGCCAAAGATGTGGTCATCGTCGGTAGCTCAGGTGCAGAGCTGGGTGTGCGTGGTTACGCCACGGCCTACCGGATTAAAGACGGCAAACAAATGTGGCGGGTTTATGCCACAGGCCCTGACGCCGACATTAAACTGGCGAAAGACTTTAACAGCCACAACCCACACTACGGACAATTTGGCTTAGGTCTTAAAACGTGGGAAGGCGATGCTTGGAAAATTGGCGGCGGCACTAACTGGGGCTGGTATGCCTACGACCCAGACTTAGAAATGATCTACTACGGCTCAGGCAACCCTGCACCGTGGAACGAAACTATGCGTCCTGGCGACAACAAATGGACCATGACCATTTGGGGCCGCGACATCAACACTGGCGAAGCCAAATTCGGCTACCAAAAAACCCCGCATGACGAATGGGACTATGCAGGTGTCAACTACATGGGCTTATCCGAGCAGTTAGTTGACGGCAAATTGACCAAACTGTTGACCCACCCAGACCGTAACGGCTTGGTATACACCTTAAACCGCGAAAATGGCGACTTGGTGAATGCGTTTAAAATCGACGACACCGTCAACTGGGTGAAAAAAGTCGATTTAAAAACGGGCTTGCCGATTCGTGACCCTGAATTCTCCACGCACATGGATCATGTCGGCAAAGGCATTTGTCCTTCGGCGATGGGCTACCACAACCAAGGCATAGAATCTTACGACGCGAACAAAAAACTGTTCTTCATGGGTACTAACCACATTTGTATGGATTGGGAACCGTTCATGCTGCCCTACCGCGCAGGACAGTTCTTCGTAGGTGCAACCCTGAATATGTATCCAGGCCCCAAAGGCACTTTAGGCCAAGTTAAAGCTATGAACTCCGTCACCGGCCAATTTGAATGGGAAATCCAAGAAAAATTCGCGGTGTGGGGCGGTACCACAGCAACAGCTGGCGACTTAGTGTTCTACGGCACTTTAGATGGTCACATCAAAGCCTTGGATTCACGCAACGGCAAAGAACTGTGGAAATTCAAACTGCCTTCTGGCGTTATCGGACATCCGATTACCTTCGGACATAAAGGCAAACAATATGTGGCGATTTACTACGGTGTTGGCGGCTGGCCTGGTGTAGGTCTGGTGTTTGACTTGCAAGATCCAACCGCAGGTTTGGGGGCTGTAGGCGCGTTTAAAGAATTGGCGCACTACACCCAACAAGGCGGCGGCGTGATGGTGTTTGCTTTAGGTTATTAAGCGTAACAGGCGGGTTTAACCATCAACCCGCCTGGTTTGCACAGACATACTTTTAATAACAGGCTAAATCAGGATTAACCATGCACACCCATCAGTATGTGCTTGCCTCCGTTTGTTTAGGGGCCAGCTTAATCATCTTCCCGTCGGCACAAGCCGTAGCCAGCAAAACGCTTAAAGTGTGTGCGGCAGAAGATGAAATGCCGTATTCCAACAAGGCGGGAGAAGGCTTTGAAAACAAATTGGCGCAGTTGCTAGGCACGGCACTCAACCGCAAAGTTGAGTTTGTGACTTGGACAGACCCGCGCTATTTCATCCGTGACAGTTTGGATAAAGACTTGTGCGATGTCGTCATCGGCGTTGATACCGGCGATCCGCGTATGCTGACCAGCAAGCCCTACTACCGTTCCGGCTATGTGTTCATCACGCGCAAAAGCGACAACTTTGACTTGAAAAATTGGGACAGTGAAGTCTTGCGTAAAGCACAACGCATCGCCGTGGTGCCGGGTACGCCTGCCGAAGATATGCTGAAAGCGATAGGGCGGTATAACGATATGTTCAATTACTCTCAAGAACTGGTCGGCTTTAAATCCAGACGCAACCAATATATCAAGTACGAAGCCTCCAAAATGGTCTCGGAAGTGTCTTCAGGCCATGCGGAAGTCGCGGTGTTATGGGGGCCATCGGCAGCGCGTTATGTCAAAAGTGCCAGCACACCGTTAGTGATGACCTTGATACCTGACAACAACACGCGTGCAGATGGGCAAAAAGTGGGTTTTCATTACAGCACCTCGCTGGGTGTGCGCAAAACCGACAACGCCTTAATGGCGGAGCTGAACAAAGTGCTGGAAGACCAACAAGCTGACATCACTGCGTTACTAACCGCTGAAGGCATCCCTTTAGTCCCTGAACCTTAATCGTAGAAAACCCAATTTCAACAGGACATTCATGAACAAACAATTACTCACTATTTCTGCCCTAGGCTTAGCTTTGCTTAGCACGTCGGCCTTAGCAGAAATTACCTTCAATAATGCCATTACGGGTGCGCCGCTAGACCTTAGCGTCGCCAAATCGGGTGGCAATACCGAAGTGTTCAACAAGTTTAAAGAAACCGGAAAAAACCCTTATAACGGCGACAAAGAGGCTGTACAAAAAGGCCACGATCTGTATATGACCGCCTGTTCTGGCTGTCATGGCCATGAAGCCGAAGGCAAATTAGGGCCCGGGCTGGCTGACGACTATTGGACTTATCCTGCCAACGCCACTGACAAAGGTTTGTTTGAAGTGCTGTTTGGCGGCGCGAACGGCATGATGGGCCCGCAGTATGTAAATTTATCAACCGATGAAATGCTTTTGATTATGTCTTGGATACGCGACATTTACAAAGGCGATCCTAAAAAAGCCAAGTGGTTAAAGTAACAACGAGGAATCTACCATGAACTACAAAAAACTTTTAGGCGCAACTGCCGTATTCGCCATCATGGCGTCCACTGCCTACGCTTATGACGGTCAAAATTGCAGCGAACCTGGCGTCTGCTGGGAACCAAAACCCGGCTACCCTGATAAAGTGGCGGGCAGCAAATATGACCCGAAACACGATGTCAATGAGTTGAACAAACAAGCCAAATCCATTACTGAAATGGAAGCACGCAACGAAAAACGCCAACAACACTTTGCCAAAACAGGCAAATTTGTTTATGACGTGGATGAAATCGAGTAAACCCTAGTTTTGGGCATGGTTACAAACACCCCCCATTCAACCTATGTGAATGCGTTTGTATTCGTGCCCTTTTTTTGTGCTGAATATTCGTCCGAAACGGTTTAAGTCCAACGCCTTAATCAATACAACCTGGCTTTAAGGGTGCTTATCCTTCTAATGCTTCGTAGTCCCACACAGCTAACGCCCCTTTAAAGCGCCTTGCGTGCAAGAGCGTACACACCGCCTACCCGCACTATCAACCTAACCAACCTTATCAAACCATGAGCCTAGACCGACACTTAAGCGATAGCCGCGACCACGCCTTAGCATTTGAACAACAAATCAACCTCACCGTGCTAGGACTGGGCGCAGCGGTACGGCACATCGTCATCGCCGTTTATGCTAGGGGACATGTCTTGCTTGAAGGTGCAGTAGGGGTAGGCAAAACCACCTTGCTACGCGCTGTCGCCCAAGGTTTGGGTGGCGATTTCCAACGCATTGAAGGCACTATCGACTTAATGCCTGCCGATTTACTGTATTACACCTATTTGGCTAACGACGGTCGCCCAGCCGTTGAACCCGGGCCGTTGCTCAAATACGGCGACACCCTCGCCACTTTCTTTTTTAACGAGATCAACCGCGCCCGCCCCCAAGTCCATGCCTTGCTGTTACGCGCGATGGCGGAACGCAGCATCCACGCCTTTAACCGCGATTACGCGCTACCGCATATCCAAGTGTTTGCCGACCGCAACCGGGTGGAAAAAGAAGAAACTTTTGAACTGCCCGCCGCCGCTAAAGACCGATTTATGATGGAAATCAACATCACTATGCCCAGCGATAATGCCTCTCTGGAACAACTGATGTTTAACCCCCGTTTCCATGACACCGATGCCCTGATAGCCGAGATTGCCCCCGGCACCCGTTATTATGAATTAAACAGCTTGGCACACACCTTACAGCAACAGATCCAAGCAAGTCCCAAACTACGCGATTATGCCCTGACCTTGTGGAAAGCCAGCCATCAGCCGCAGCACTACGGCGTGCAGTTAAGCGATGTGGATATGGCCCAGCTGATGCTGGCAGGTGCCAGTCCGCGCGGCATGAGTTATTTGATCCGCGCCGCCAAAGTCAGTGCTTGGCTGGCACAGCGCGATTATTTATTGCCCGAAGATATACAAGCCGTGTTTGCCGTGTGTATGAGCCATAGGCTGTTTTTAAACCCTATGTACGCTTACCGCAAAGACCAGTTGTTACCCGAGTTGATGAATGGCATTTTGCAACAAGTGGCTGCGCCTTAACCCTGTAGGCCGGAATAAGCCGCTTTGAGCGTAAGCGAAATGCGGCGTTTCCGGCAATTCGTGGGTGCGGTATACCGGAAACGCCCGTTTTCACTGGCGTTCAAACGGCCTTATTCCGGCCTACGCGGTTATCGCCGCTAAAGCCGCTACCCTCCAGAATAGCCGAAGCCGCACACTGACAGATTTTAAAATAACAATAACAACAAAATGACCGAACAACTCTTGTACCGCTTACCTTGGCAATCCCCTGCCGTTTACCCGGGCGCACACACCGGGCAAACCGTGGGTGCAGGGCCGTTGTTTAAGCGTCATGGCTCTTTGCTGGCCCACCCCGATCCTAGGCGTATTGATGTACGCGCCAGTGTTTTAAACCCTTTTGGCGATTATCAAGTCCGCCTATACCAGCAGCAAAGCAATATCACGGTGTGGGTCATCGCCGATTTGTCCGCCTCAATGGGCTATGCCGATAAACCCGAAATTCTGCGCCAGTTCGTACAAACTGCCGCCGATTCCGCTTTTGCTTATGGCGATAAATTTGGCTTTATCGGTTGTGGCGACCACTTTGAGCAACGTTGGTTTGTAGCCGCTAGCCAGCAACCCGCAACCGTGACAGGACTCTGCCAACAACTGGCCCAGCATCGCTTTAGCGGCAGTGCCAAGCACTTGGCGCAAGCCGTCCAGTATTTGCCCAGCCAACGCGCTATGGTGTTTTTGCTGACTGATTGCCATTATCCGTTACCACAATTACGCAACCTGTTGGCAACACTGCAAGGCCATGATGTCATCCCCTTAGTGTTGTGGCATCCCGACGACTACACCCGCTTACCGCAATGGGGACTTTTGGCGTTACAAGATTTGGAAAGCCAGCACTCGCGGCTGTTGCTGATGCGCCCTAGCCTACGCCCAAAACTACAAATGGCGTACTGGCAACGCCACCTAGCCTTAAAGAACAGCTTTCGTGCTATGGGTAGCGAGCCTTTGTTTATGACCGGCCCTTACAGCACCCCTACTATCAACCATTTTTTACAACAAAGGGCCGCATGAGAATCTTGTTTGTGCTTTTTTTGTTTGTACTGGGTTGTTCAAGCTCAGTAGACGAACCCATCCGCTATTTTAAAGTGGAAACCCCACGCCCATTCGGCTATGTCAATGGCGACGAAATTAGCCAACGCATCATTTTTGAAACGCGTCCCGGCATTAGCCTGGAACGCGCCAGCTTGCCCGGCAAAGGCCCGCTTAACCGCTGGTTAAACCTGAATGACATCCGCGTCAGCCAAGCCGACGACCAACATTATCAAATCGACTTACGCTACCAAATTTTTTACGCCCCGCTAGAAGTAAAAGCCCTGACCCTGCCCAGTTTTGAGCTGCAACTCAATCAAGGCGAACAGCACTTAAGCCAAACCGTCCCGGCGTGGACGTTCACGTTATCGCCCCTACGCGAACTAGTGGTGCGCCAAACCGAGCAAGGCGAATATATGCGCCCGGACAGTCCACCGCCGCTGTTAAACACCCGCCCTGCACTGTATGGCCTGCTTGCCAGCGTGGTCACAGCATTGGCATTAGCCGTTGCTTTGGCATGGCAATACGGTTACTTGGCCTTTAACGGGCGGCGACGTTTGTTTAAGAAAGCCTTACGCACCGTGTCGGGCATCAGTAAAAACGAAATGGCAACAGGCTTACAAGCCCTGCACCACTGCTTAAACACCCTGAACGGACAACCCTTATTCGTGCATCAATTGGCCGATTTTTACCAACGCCATCCGCATTACCAAGCCCTGCACGCGCAATGGCTGTGGTTTTTTAATTACTCCAACCGCTTTTATTTCAGCCCGGGCATGACGGTCGTCAGTGGCGACATCCAGCAACTGAAAACCTTGTGCCAACTCGCCCGCAGCATAGAACGGGGTAGCCGATGAATTTGGTGGTAACAACGCCGTGGGTGTTGGCGGGATTGCTGCTGGCCTTGCTGCCCGTTTTTTCCAGAGGCATGACCACCAGCCCTACGCCTTATTTGCCGCTATTGCCGCCAGACCCCTTATCGGCGGTGCTGGCGGTGTTGTTACGGCTGTGCGCGATGACCGCAATTGCGGGCTTAGTACTAGGCATGGCGGGACTGTACAGTAGCGAACAACGCGTGGAACGCATCGGTCTGGGTGCGCATATTGTGTTATTGCTGGATCGCAGCAGTAGCATGGACAACAGTTTTGCCGGACGCGCGCCCAACGGCAAAGAAGAATCTAAAGCCGACGCGGCACGGCGCTTATTGACCGCATTTGTCCAACAACGGCAAAACGGCCTGATGGGCGTGGCGGAGTACAGCACCTCGCCCTTGTATGTGATGCCGCTCACCGAAAACAAACAAGCCGTGCAAGCCGCCATTGCCGCCACCGCCACGCCCGCACTGGGGTTTACCCATGTCAGCAAGGGCTTGAGCATGGCTTTGTCATTTTTTCAGGGGCAAACAGTGACGGGTTCACGGATTATCGTCTTGGTGTCCGACGGTGCGGCAGTAATAGACCATGACAGCGAACAAAAACTACGCGAATGGTTTAAACAGCAACAAGTGCATTTGTACTGGGTGTTTTTACGCACCGCCAACAGCCCCGGCCTGTTTGACAAACCCGAAGACAGCCGCGACGACAACCCGCAAGTGATGCCGGAACGCTATTTGCACCAATTTTTTTCCAGCTTGGGCAGCCCCTATCAAGCCTACCAAGCCGAAAGCCCCAATGCCTTAAAACAGGCGATAGCCGATATCGACCATTTGGAAAACACGCCGTTACATTATTGGGAGCGCATCCCCAAACAAGACTTGTCAGGGCTGTGTTACCGCTGGGCTAGCATCATGCTGGCGGTGTTGTTAGCGGTTAAATTTTGCGAGCGTAAGCCATGTTAAGACGATTAAAACACCCTTTACTTTGGGGCGCACTCGCCCTCAGCCTCAGCGCAACGCTTTATCAAGCGGCGGCCTTGTACCGTGTGCAACACGACAATGACTTGATTAGCCAACTGACCGCCGGGCAAGCCGTGGACATAGGCCCTATCGTGACCGGACCACCCGAACTGCGCCTGGCGCGGGCTTATTACTTTAAACAAAAACACCGTTACGACGAGGCTTTATCAACTTTAAGCCTGATAGTGGGGCTGGGCGACCCGCAATTTCAGGCACTCGTGCGCTATAACCTGGGCAATTTGTATTTGGAACAAGCCGTAACCGCCAGCCACGAACAGCACATCAATACCGCAGCCCCGTTGGCGGGTTTAGCCAAACAAGCCTATCGGCAATCGTTGGCACTCGACAGCAGCAACTGGGATGCCAAATACAACCTAGAAGTGGCAATGCGCTTATTACCCGAAATGGACGTGTTAATCCAAGCAGAAGACAGCAACAAAAACCAAAAGACCCAGTTGTGGACGACGGTGCCGGGATTTCCTAGAGGCTTGCCTTAACTGGAGTGCAACGGCTTTAGACGTTGCCGTGTCGGCAATGAAGCCCAAAATACAACGCAGCGGCTTAAAACCGGACACAAAACCTAACAGTCAAGTAGCTTGGCTAGCCTGTAGTTTGCGAACCTAAGCGACATTCTGTCGCGTATTTGTTGGATAGCCGCACGATGAATTATTAAAGCATACCTATGAACAACATTTTAAAAGACTACCGCACCCTCTGTTTAGCCATTGCCTTGCTGGCGATGTTGGTGCTGTTTATCCATCCCTACACCATGCAAAAACGCCCGCGCTATAACTACACGTTTATTATCGACATCACGCGTAGCATGAATGCCACCGATTACCAACACCAAGACCAAAACCTAAGTCGGCTGGCGTATGTCAAACAAAGCTTGCGGGATTTACTAAAAGAACTGCCTTGCGAAACCAAGGTAGGTTTGGGTTTGTTTACCGAACGCCGCGCCACCTTATTGTTTGAGCCGCTGGAAGTGTGTTCTGCGTATAGCGAAATCGACACCGCCATCAGCCAAGTTGACTGGCGCATGGCCTGGGCGGCGGACAGCAATATAGCCAAAGGCTTGCTCAGCACCTTAGAAATGCTGCAAAAAAGTGCCAGCTCAGTGGTTTTTATCACCGATGGTCAAGAAGCACCGCCGATTAACCCACGCTACGCCCCTGATTTTGCTGCCGTGAAAGGCCACGCCCAAGGCATGATTATAGGCGCGGGCGGCCTACAAGCCGTGCCTATCCCAAAGTTTGACCCCGACGGCAAACAAACCGGCTTTTATAGTGCCGACGACGTGCCACACCGTTCCAGCTTTGGCGAATCCAACCTCGACCCCTCGCAAATTGAAGGCTATAACGCCCGCAATGCCCCGTTTGGCAATGCCGCCACCACGGGCAGCGAACATTTAACGGCCTTACAAGAAGGCTATTTGGAAAAACTGGCCGCCGAAGCAGGTTTGGGTTATGCCCGCTTAACCGACACCGAAAACCTACAAAGCGCACTGCAAGACCCGCGCTTGGCAACTGAAAAAATCGTCGCCACCGACAGCCGTTGGCAACCTGCGCTAGTGGCGTTGTTGATGTTGGCTGCGGTGTATTGGCCTAAGACCCGTTTGTATCGGCGATGGTCCCGTTAAGGCAACAACCGACACCGATGGCTGGGCTTAAAATCCCAGTCCTTACTTTTTTAATGCACCTTTCAGACTTATAAGGAAAGCTGATGAATAACACCTTACGCCTATCGGCACATACCCTGTTCACTTTGCACTTAAGCCTCGCGGTGTTGGGTGCGTATCTTGACTACAAAGACCAACACACCAGCCATTATATTTGGCTGACCGGCATGGTGTTGTTTAGCGCGATTGCCATCGTCCCGCATTATCTGCAAACCCCGCAACCACGCCGCTGGTCGTCCGTATTAAGCGGCCCGGTGTGGCATTGGCTGGGCGCACTGTTGGCGGTGACGATTATTTACGCGTACCAAAACTCAGGCCGTTTGTACCATGAAGAAGGCGATTTGGTGGTGTTGATTTTATTGGCCTTAACCACTTACCAACAAGCCTTGTCCGCAAAAGACTGGCGGGGGCTGTTTACTGGTGCGTTTCTGGCCTTGATTGCCGTATGCGTGGCGTATTTCGACAGCTATATCTGGCAATTGACCGCCTTGGCCTTAGCCGCCATCGGCTTGAGCTTTGCTTTGCGGGACACCAACCCAACAAGCTAAAAAACTGATAGTTCCGACGCGCTGTTCTCATCGTTAAACACAAGTAGAGACGCGATTTATCGCGTCTGGATTTATCGCGTCTGTCATATTTGCGTTTCCGTCAGCAATTGGGACGCTATTGGAGACGCGATAAATCGCGTCTCTACAGTCTCAATTTTTATCGCTATGTTCTTGTCGAGAGCGTTTTACCCACTAGGATCACTTTATGAAACTTAAGCTTTTTTTATTCGCCCTTTGCCTATCTTGCAACAGTGTTGCCGCCGACAAAACCCTCATCCGCCTCGGCGTGCAAGCGGGCGGCACGGTAGCTTGGGAATTACCCGAACTGCAAGCGTTCATCAACGCCAACGCCTTGGATTTTCAATTGGACATTCATCCGCTCAACACCGCCCAAGAAGGCAAAAAAGCCTTGCAAAACGGCTTGGTCGATATGATCGTTACAGATTGGATTTGGGTGTCTAGCGCACGCGAACAAGGCGCGGACTTTACGTTTTATCCGTATTCCGATAAATCAGGGGCGTTGGTGGTTGCTGCCGACAGCCCGATCAAAAGCATCGCCGACTTAGCAGGTAAACGCCTAGGCATAGCTGGCAGTGCTTTAGACAAAAACTGGTTGTTGCTGCAAACCCTAGCCAAACAGCAACACGATATGGATTTGGACGCAGCCGTCAACAAAGTGTTTGCCGCACCTGCCGAATTAAACCAACAACTGCAACAAGGCCAAGTCGATGCCATCCTTAATTATTGGCATTATGCCGCACAATTGGAATCCGAAGGCTACCGCACAGTAGTGGACGGCCCGGGCATCTTAAACGCTTTGGGCATTAACGTAGCGGTCGCCAACTTAGGCTTTGTCTTTAAACAAAGTTGGGG
>JABFST010000365.1 GCA_013140465.1 Methylococcaceae bacterium | reverse complement strand
GCCCAAACCTAAGCTATAAGCGACTTTGCGGCATTGGTAGGCTTGCAGTCCGGCAGCCGGATGGACGTAGACGCTGATGATTTGTTCGGGGGTTTCATGGGCAACGGCTTCTATGTCCATGCCGCCAGCAGCAGAGGCGATAAAGACTATGCGCTCGCTGCCCCTGTCCACCAATATGCTTAAATACAATTCGCGCGCTATCGGGTAAATTTTTTCCACCAGCAGCGAATTGATGGGCAAGCCCGCGCTATCGGTTTGGATCGTGACCAGGCGTTTGCCTAACAACTCTTGGCTGAATGCCGCCACTTCCGCCAAACTTTTCGCGAGTTTGACACCGCCCACTTTGCCGCGCCCGCCCGCATGGACTTGGGCTTTAACCACCCAACCATCGCCGCCCAAGCCACTGGCTATTTGCTGTGCTTCTTCCACGCTGTGCGCGGGTTTGCCTTCGGGCGCAGGAATGCCATAAATTTGAAACAATTGTTTGGCCTGATATTCATGAATATTCATTTATTGCTCCTAATTGACCGGTAAAGTCCGGCGAGATCTTTCGTAAGTTTTTGCATCAATGCTATGATTGATCGCATTGACTGACCGCTATTATGCGCCGTGTTGGCAATAGGGTAAGCACTGCGGACTTTATGTGAGGACACGGAAAACGCTAGTCTTTACTATGAAGACCCACGCATTTTATCAGTGTTTTTGCCTTAAATCCGTGTTTTTTGTATGTTTTTCGTAACTATTCAGAGCGACCTCTAATAAGTCAAATTTACCGTAGGCTGAGCGGAGTCGAAGCTGGTTTGTTCGCTTCGACTCCGCTCAGCGAACGGCTGTTCCGCTCAGCGAACGGCTGTTGTACCCCGGATGCTGAATAGTTACTGTTTTTTTAAGTGTAAGGCGGTTTGTCCTGCCCATGCTTTCCTGACCCAATATCGCCCCCAAAATCCCGATGGACAAGACCCCCGCTGACATCATTTATCCATGCCCTTTTTCTAAAGGCTATGGCATACCCGTACGCCAAGCTTGGTTATTATTGCGCGTTTATCTGAGCTATCGGCTGATTTTGGCTAGTTTGTTTTTGGGCGTGATGTACAGCCAATGGGGAGGGTCTTTAATTAGCGTCAGCAATAGGCCGTTGTTTTTTTACACTAGCCACGGTTATCTCGCGGTGTCCTTGTTGTCGGCTGTATGTGTGGCTTGGCGCTGGACAGCATACAGCGTGCAGGCGCAACTGCTGCTGTTTTCGGATATTTTCCTGTTGACGCTCATCATGCACGCCTCGGGAGGCGTCAATAGCGGCATGGGGGCTTTGTTGGGGGTTGCGATTGCTTCGGGCGGATTATTGATAGGCGGGCGCTGCGCGATGTCTTTTGCCGCCTTAGCCAGCCTAATGGTGTTGGCAGAGCAAGTGGTGAACGGCATTAAAGGGGGCGCGTCACCCTCCAGTTACACTTATGCGGGCATGTTGGGGGCATCGTTTTTTACTATTGCCTTGCTGTCCCATATCTTGGCAAAGCGCAGCGAACAAACCTTGCAACTCGCCGACCAGCAAAAACATACCATTATTAAACTGGAAGAACTTAACCGCTATATCATCCAGCATTTGCAATCCGGCATTATCATCACCAACAAAAGCCAACAAGTGCAAATGGCTAACGATGCCGCCTTGCGCTTGCTGGCTTGGTCGGTGATGCCTATCAACTTGAGCGTTGTTTCTGCGCAATTGGCACTCGCGTTTGCGGCTTGGATCGGCGATCCCGCACGCGACAGCCTGATACTGCAACGCCCAGATCAAGCTGATATACATTGTCGATTTATACCCTTGCCTACAGGCCAAGCGTTTTTTTATATGGTTGTGTTTGAGGACATAGCCCTGTACCACCAGCGCGTACAACAAAGCAAGCTGGCCTCGTTGGGGCGGCTTACTGCCAGTATTGCCCATGAAATACGCAACCCTTTGGGCGCAATCAGCCATGCCGGGCAATTATTGTCGGAAAGCCCGGACCTGCCAGTTGAAGACCAGCGGCTGACCCGAATTATTGAAACCAACTCCAAACGCGTCAACCATATTATTGAAGACATTTTGCAGTTGTCCAAACGCACCGATTCCAGGCGCGAAAAAATTTATTTAAAACCGTGGCTAGCGCACTATATGCGCAATTTTTTAATGGCTAACGGACTAGGTTTGGCAGCGTTTGACTTGCTACAGCGTGATGACACCCTGTGCGTGCTGATAGACCCCAACCACCTCAAGCAGATTTTGGACAACCTGTGCCAAAACGCCTTGCGCTATGGCAAACCCGAGCTAGGGGCCATCACCTTGCAAGTGCGCTATGTGCGCAATATGCCGTGCATTGATGTGTTGGATAATGGCCCAGGGTTGGCGACAGAACAAATAAAACATTTGTTTGAGCCTTTTTTTACGACCTCATCCAGCGGTGCGGGCTTAGGGTTGTATATCTCCAAAGAATTGGCAGAACTTAACCAAGCCAAACTAAGTTATCATTTAAGCAATGAAAACCGCAGCTGTTTCCGGCTGTGTTTGCCGGATGCTAACCAGACAGTGATTGAAATATGAGAAGCCAACAGGTATTGATTGTAGATGATGAACCCGATATTCGTGAGCTGCTGGAAATTACGCTCCAACGTATGGGCATCCCCTGCACAAGTGCGGAGGATATAGGCAGCGCCAAAACGCTCTTAAAGCAACACGCGTTCGGCTTATGCCTGACCGACATGCGCTTGCCCGACGGCAATGGCCTGGAATTGGTCGATTTGATCCAAACCATGCCCAATCCTATGCCCGTGGCCGTCATTACCGCACATGGCAATATGGATTCCGCCATTTTGGCGATGAAAAAAGGGGCTTTTGACTTTGTTTCCAAACCGTTGGACCTGCTTGCCCTAAGGCATTTGGTCAGCAGTGCGCTCAAACAATCCGATCCCACCCTCCCTAAAGATCGGCGCACCCGCCATAAGCTGATGGGCGAATCTGCCGTCATGCGCGAAATCCGCTCCAAAATCAACAAAGTGGCGCATAGCCAAGCGCCTGTTTACATCAGCGGGGAGTCCGGTTCGGGCAAAGAATTAGTCGCACGCCTGATCCATCAGCAAAGCTTTCGCAGCGACAAGCCTTTTGTCGCGATAAACTGCGGCGCCATCCCTATAGAGCTAATGGAAAGCGAATTTTTTGGCCACAAAAAAGGCAGCTTTACAGGGGCCGTGAGCGACAAACAAGGCTTGTTTCAAGCCGCAGAAGGGGGCACTTTATTTTTGGATGAAGTGGCGGATTTGCCCTTACCCTTGCAAGTCAAACTGTTGCGTGCCATACAAGAAAAAAAAATCCGCCCGGTCGGCGAACAACTGGAAATCCCCGTTGACATCCGTTTGTTAAGCGCGACCCACCACAATCTAGCCGACCGCGTGCAAGCCGGGTTGTTTCGGCAAGACCTGTATTACCGGATTAATGTTATCGATCTGCATGTGCCGCCCTTGCGCGAGCGCTGGACAGACATTCCCGCCCTTGCCGAACACATCTTGCGGAAACTGACACCCCAAGACAAAAAACCGCCAGCCCTAGCACCGATGGCTTTGGCGGCCTTACAAAACTATGTTTTTCCGGGCAATGTGCGGGAGCTGGAGAATATTTTGGAACGGGCCTTGGC
>JABFST010000337.1 GCA_013140465.1 Methylococcaceae bacterium | reverse complement strand
TTAATTTTGTAGCCGTTTAAGTGCAAGATAGGCAACACCGCGCCATCGTGGATAGGGTTTAAAAATTTATTGGAATGCCACGAGGTTGCAAAAGGCCCGGTTTCCGCCTCACCGTCACCGACCACGACCGCGACCAATAAGTTGGGGTTGTCATACGCCGCGCCATAAGCATGGGAAACGCTATAGCCCAATTCACCGCCTTCATGGATGGAGCCGGGCGTTTCCGGCGTGCAATGGCTGCCGATGCCGCCCGGAAAGGAAAACTCTTTAAAAAACTGCAACAAACCTTCTTCATCTTCACCTTTGTTAGGATAAATTTCCGCATAAGTGCCTTCCAAATACACCGGCGCCAACACGCCCGGCGCACCGTGCCCCGGCCCTGCCAAAAAAATCGCCTCCAAGCCGTATTTATTTATCAAGCGATTGATGTGGATATACACAAAACTCAGCCCAGGGCTAGAACCCCAGTGGCCTAACAAACGGTTTTTAATGTGTTCGGGTTTTAGCGGTTCTTTGAGCAAGGGGTTGTCTTGCAGGTATATCATGCCAGCGGCAAGATAAGTGCAGGCGCGCCAATAGGCGTTGAGCTGGTGGAGTTCTTCAGTGTTCAGCGGGGCGTCAGGGGTAGTCATCTGCATATTCCTATAAAAAGAGGGGCGCTTGAGGTAGCGCGAAAAGAGGGCGATGCTAAGATTGTCGCTAGTTTATATGACCTAGGCATGACGACAATCATGGGCAAGCGGGTTAAGTGCCTGCTATCTAGGCTCTAAACGAGTATAGCCATTGTACGCTGGGATAAATGACAGACACTGACCCCATGCCGTTTAAGCGCAATGAAATGACGATGTTTGGGAGGCGTGTGTTGCTTTAGAGACGGTGAAAGAATTATCGTAAGTTTGCTCATCGGAGTAAAAAACATGTTTTTTACTCCGGTATATAATTAAATCAAAGGCTTATGAAAATAAAAAACACCTTTTTGTGAGTATTTGAAATACTTTCACAGTCTCTTTAGCGAACCTAATTGACACCCATACTTTACGGCATAAGTATTGAGTCCGAAGCTGATAAATCTACATTAAAGCGCCCTTTCTATCAGGAGGGTGTCGTAAAAGGTAGGTTGTTCAGAATGCAAAGAAGTATAACATTCTGATTTTGTTGGGTTACGCTGCGCTAACCCAAACTACATACAGGCTTTTACGACACCCTCATCAGGGAGAGGGGGGTTTATGTCGATTTGCTTCCTGAGTTCTCTAAATCTACACAATTTTTTGAAACTAAGGCAGTGAGTTACCACAGCAGAACTTAGGATATGAGGCATTGCGGGGGAATTAACGCACACTTACGCCGATTTTGTGCAAGCGTTGGGCTTTGCGTTTTTGTAACCAACGGATTACGCCTGTGATAAATAACACCGGGCAAGCCAGCCCGCTTAAAAACACCAAGATGCGTCCTGTCCAGCCGAATGCTTGGCCTGAATGCAAAGGCCATTGCCAATCTAAAAATACATCGCCATAACTGCCCGTGCCAGATTGGTAGCTAGCCAAGACTTTGCCGCTGTACGGGTCGATGGCAAAATCCCTATAGCCGATAAACGGGCTTAGCTCGTCGGCATCGCGTTTTTGCACTATAAAAACCCCTTGTTTATCGCTAGGCGCATATAACAACCACAACCGACCAGAGGGGGACAGGCTTTGGACGGCGTTTTCAATCTGGCTATACGAAACAGCCGTGGGCTGAGGAGTGGCTTTAAAATCTGCTGCCGCTAAACCGCTCCACGGGTTGTTGCGGCTAATCGGCGCGAGTTGCTTAAGCACGATATTGACGCGGTCGGTCAGGTTGAAATACAACCCCGAGAACAAAACCGGCAACAGCACTATAGTCAAATACACGCCTACGGTTTTATGCAAGTCAAAATTAAAGCGGGTTGCACTCGCGCGGCGTTTGAAGGTGAAGGCTTTAGCGAATTTACCCGTTAGCGGCCACCACAGGATCAGCCCGGTTAGCACGGAAATAATCGCTAAGGCCGCCAGCACACCGACGATGATGACGCCGTTATCGCCAAGCAACAGGCAATAATGTAGCTGCATGATGAAACTAACCAAAGGGATGCCCCAATAACGCCCATCGGTAAAATACCAAAACTGCACGCCTGTGACTTGAGCCGTGTACGGGTTTACGAAAACATAATAGCCGTTACCGTTGTTGCTTAAGCTGGCATCCCTAACGAAATACATGAGCT
Source organism: Methylococcaceae bacterium (assembly GCA_013140465.1). Taxonomy (GTDB): domain Bacteria; phylum Pseudomonadota; class Gammaproteobacteria; order Methylococcales; family Methylomonadaceae; genus Methylobacter_C. The sequence continues at coordinate 1,428 of JABFST010000337.1, read as the reverse complement.
TATAAGCCACTTCGTGCTTGCGCGGATAGTACACCGAAAACAATTGGCTGCCTTTGGGCTTGGCTGTTTCTGCCGCCGCGATGATTTCATCAAGGCTATGGCGGTGTTGGTCGGCAGCTGGCGGCGCACTAATAGCTATTTGTTCGGCGTTGAGGAGTTCTTGCAGTTCTTCGTAAAACACCAAGATGCTGCCTGTTAAGCCGACGACGCTGAGGATTGCCCCCGCCACTAGCCCCAAGTACAAATGCACTTGCAGCCATTGTTTGCGGCGGGCTTGCAGTTGGGATAAGCGGTTTAAGGTGGCTAAGTTTTTGAACATCAGAAACGGAATATCCTGTGGGTGTGCGTAGTGTGCTTAAGTCATTGACATATTCCGGCGGAGTGCAACGGCTTCAGACGTTGCTGTCTCGGCAACAACATCAAGATGGCAACGTATAAAGCTGTTGCACTCCGTAGTTGGGTGCTGACACGGCAACGTCTAAAGCCGTTGCACTCCGTGTTTATGGTATGGCTTAGAATTCTAGTTTGATTGTACCCATAAACGTCCTGGGTGCGCCAACATTGACGCGTAAACGATTAAATCCAGCACTGCCAAAATAATAATTGTCCAATAAATTATCGACATTGAATTGGGTGGTGACTTTGGTGCTGCCTAAGGTCAGCTGATAGGCCGCCAGCATATTCACGGTGACATAGCCGGGCACTTGAAAACTGGCCTCGTTATCACCTTGGCGTTGGCCTCTGGCACTGACCCCAGCACCGAATTTAAAGCCTTTAAAATCTCCGCCTAAAAATTCATAAGTGCTCCAAAGGCTGCCGCCATGCCGTGGCACGTTTGCCAAACGGTTGCCAGAATTGCCCGCCGTTTGGCCTATGACATTGCCATTATTGTCATACAGCAAGGCCAAGTCTTTGGTGATTTCTGAATCAATATAAGAATAAGCGCCAATCAAGTTCCAGCCGGGCAGGAGTTCACCCGACACATCCAACTCGACACCGCTATTATTGACTTCACCGACGGCAATTGACGATGCACCCGTCAAGTCTAGCGGATCGGGGATTGCAGTGTTTTGTTTGGTCAGGTCGTAGTAGGTGACAGACCCGGTGAGCCGCCCTTTGAGCAGTTCGGTTTTAATGCCGAACTCCCATTGCTGGGCGCTGACTGGTGGCAATGTGCCGCCAAAACGATTGTAGCCGAAATTTTGGGCACCAAAATTTTCCAAATAATTGCCAAACAACGACAGTTCTTTTAGTGGTCGCCAAGTTAAACCCGCGCGTGGGGTCACACGGTCGGCAGACTCGGTTTCGGTGTCTATGGTTTGGTCTAGGCTGACGACATTATCGTAACGCACCCCTGCCATTAACTAGAAATGGTAAGGCAATTGCACTTGGTCTTGCAGATACAAACCCCACCAATCGGTGTGGTTG
>JABFST010000124.1 GCA_013140465.1 Methylococcaceae bacterium | reverse complement strand
CGTTATCTTGGTAAAAAACGGTGCTTAGCGGCGAAAACAGGGTCAGCAGCTCGTGCTCAGCCAATAGGTAATCGGGGTTATTGGGTGCGCCGGGCGTGGCTTTGGTTCGGGTCAAGGTTTGATAAAACAGCAAGCCATCGGGTTTAAGTGCGCCTATTATCGCATCAGTGAGGCCACGGTCAAGAAATCGCCCCACAACTATCACATCAAACTGCTGTTTGGGAAAATTGTCCGCCGTCACGGCCTGTTGCCAAGCCTTGACAGGCAAACCTTTGGCTTGGGCATAAACGTTGAGTTTGGCAATCGCGACATGGGAGCTGTCTATGGCAGTCACCGACCAGCCCAATTGCGCCAAAAACAGCGCATTTGCCCCTAGGCCACAAGCCAAATCCAAGGCGGTGCCGCTGTCTGGCAATAAAAACGCATGTTCGGACAACACCGCCGCTGCCGTGCAGGTGGTGGGTTCGGCTTGGCTATACAACAGGTCCCATTTGTCTTGCAAACCATTCATTGCTCATTGCCCGGCATACTGACGCGATGCTCCAGCCAACCTTGCAAAAAATCCATAAAGCTTTTAACTTTAGCTGACAAATATTTTCTGTGGGGATACACGGCGTGTATGTCCAAGGGCGGCAGCGGGTAGTTTTCCAGTACTACTTTAAGCGTGCCGTTTTCTATGTCTTTGCCGACAATATAAGTAGGCAGCATCACCAAGCCCAAACCGTTGATCGCGGCGATGCGGATCGGATAGGCCGAGTTAGTCTGCATACGCCCTGACACCGTGACCACTTTATAGCCTGTTTCGCTTTTAAACTGCCATTTGTTGCGCGGGGCTATCGCCCAATTGACCAAACAGCTGTGTTCGGTCAAGTCTTCTGGGGTTGTTGGTATGCCATAGCGTTGCAGGTAGTCGGGCGAACCACAGACCACCAGCGAAGAGCTGGCCAATTTGCGTGCCACCATGCTGGTGTCGTCTAAAGCCCCTAAAAAAATGGCGACATCAATGCCTTCATCAATTAAATCGCCCGGGCTGCCTTGTAAAATCATTTCCACCGTTAGGTCGGCATGGATTTTTAAAAACTCCGCCACCGCGCGGGCAATATGGGTTGCGCCGATGGCGGGTGGGGCGCTGATTTTTAACAACCCCCTCGGCTCGGTCTGCAAATGGGTGACGGCTATCTCCATTTCTTCAACATCGTGCAGCACTTGCTGGCAGCGTTCCAGATAGGATATGCCGACATCGGTCAGGCTGAGGCTACGGGTGGTGCGGTTAATCAAACGCGTACCCAAGCTGCCTTCAAGCTGCATGATGTGCTTGGTAGCCATTGCTCGGGAAATGCCCAATTCACGCGCGCCCCCCGCAAAACTACCCGCCCTGGCGACGCGTACAAAAACGGTCATACTGGTTAATTTATCCATTCGGCTCTCATCTGTTCATTAGTGCGGGACAACTGCCCGACCTGATTAAGGCTCATAACACCCACGCATGGGTCAAAATCTTATCTAACAAAACCCTTGACATTTGTAATTGTTTCTATACAAGAAATAATTAATTTAGTGTTTCGCATATTGTATCGCAAAAATATCCCTGTATAGTAACAACCAACTGACAAAGCAACAAAAATTGCAAATAAGCAACAACTTGGCGTAAATTTTTTAAACTTCTTAGAGGATCTGCTAATGAAAACCTTCAACAAAGACATCATTATTGCCTTAATGTTTATTGCCGGCATTTGGAGCTTTATTTCCGGTCAATTCATCATTTCCACCGTATTGTTCGCCAGTGCGGCTATTTATAGCAACATTGTCACGAGAGCAAAGCCTATAGGCTAAGCGCAACCTGTTAACTACCTCCTGGTGTTATGCCCCCAAGCAGTTCCTCCTCATAAACGCTCTGCTTGATTTTTTACCTTCCCTTGCTCGGCATTGGAAGGTTTTTTTTTGCCTGTCAATCCGGCATTCCCGCACGCTTGGCCCATAGCCAATCATCAATCCCGCATTGTGGGACAAAGCCAGTCACGGCTTGGGTCAAAATGGCGCGGATTTGCTCAATATCATCGTTTTCGGTGGCTAGGCTTAACGCCAGCAACATTTTTTCTAATTCTGGCCAAGCAATGACTTGTTCATTAGCGCGCATAATGCGCGGATGGCAGGTGTTTGCCACCGCATCGCCAATCAGCAGCTCTTCATACAATTTTTCACCCGGCCGCAAGCCCGTAAAATGGATCGCAATCTCACCGTCTGGATGGCCTTCGTCTTTAATGCTGAGACCGCTTAAATGTATCATTCTTTTTGCCAAATCAAGAATATGGATAGGATCGCCCATATCCAGCACAAACACGTCACCGCCTTGCGCCAAAGCACCTGCTTGGATAACCAACTGCGAGGCTTCGGGGATGGTCATAAAATAACGGATAATGCGCGCATCGGTTACGGTAACAGGCCCGCCACGGGCAATCTGTTCCCTAAACAACGGCACTACCGAACCTGATGAACCCAACACATTGCCAAAACGCACCATCGTAAAACGGGTTTGGTGCGTGCGTCCGGTGTCTTGGCTTAAGGCTTGTAAAATCAGCTCGGCAAATCGTTTGCTCGCTCCCATCGTGTTGGTCGGGCGCACGGCTTTGTCGGTGGAAATTAACACGAACAGCTCAACCTGCGCGGCAATCGCCGCTTGCGCCGCATACCAAGTGCCAAAAATATTGTTGGTTATTGCCATGCCGGGGTTTTTTTCAACCATAGGGACATGTTTGTAGGCTGCTGCATGGTAAAGCGTCTGCACCTTAAACACGCGGCATATTTTTTCCAAACGTTTGGCGTCTGTCACCGAACCCAGCAGCGTGATAATCTCTAGCGCAGGTTGCGCGGGCGTTTTGCTCAGCAAATGCGTGAGTTCTTTTTCTATGGCATACAGCGCAAACTCGCTCAATTCATAAAGGATTAACGCCTTGGGCTGCAACAAGATAATTTCGCGGCACAACTGGCTACCGATCGACCCGCCCGCTCCTGTCACCATTACTACTTTGCCGTTAATCGTGGCTTGCAACAAGACAGGATCAGGGGCAACCGGCGCACGCCCCAATAAATCGGCAATATCCACTTCTTGCAGCGCATCTACGGTCACGCGGCCTTGGGCGATGTCCGACAAGCCGGGCATGGACATGACATGCAGTGCATAAGGCTCTAGCTGGCGGATAAGCTCGCTGATGCGGACACGCGAGGCTGACGGTATCGCCAACAGCACATCGGTGACATGATGGCGGTCAATCAAATACGCCAAGGACTTAAACGCATAAATCCTCAAGCCGTTGGCTTTACGCCGATGCAAGCTAGGGTCATCGTCAATAAACGCCACCGGGTTAAAATCCCGCCCATGTGCCAGGGCCGAGGCCAATTGCACACCCGCGCTGCCCGCGCCGTAAATCACCACATTCTTTTTGCGTAGTGGGCTGGTTTTGCGCCCGCCGCCACCCAAACGGAAATAGGTTTCACCTAACCACCAGCGTGCAAAAAAACGGCTGCTGCCCACCAACAGCATAATCAGCACCCAATTAAGCGGCGACACGGTGCGCGGGATGACCTTAATAGCCGATTCGTACAACACAAACGCAAACACTAGGGCATAAAAAGTGGTGGCTTGGACGATTGTCCATAAGGCTTTCATTTCAATAT
>JABFST010000057.1 GCA_013140465.1 Methylococcaceae bacterium | reverse complement strand
CCTTTTAATAGATGTAGAATCGAATCATTGGCACGATACAAAAGAATTTCATCAATGTTTAAGTATCATACATTATCTTACTATCGTATCAGTTGAATAGAAACACCAATATCCAACTGTTGCCATACTTTATCAGCCGTTAAAACAGGTGAATCTAAGTGTATTGCCAACGCTAAACACGCTCTGTCACCTAAAGAAAGTCCTAACACTTTTGTCTGTTGCCATAAACTGCCAGCAATGTGGGCTTGTTGTTTATCAAAGGCAATATATGATAATCCTATTTCAGCCAGTTCATTATCCAAGTTTTCAATGTTGATATTGTTGGCTATGGCTTTTTGAATAACCTCAGTCCAGTTGATGGTTGAGATAATCGCTTTATTAAAAAGGGCTTCTTCGACTTTATCAGCCCCTGTTTCATTATGCAGCAAAGCCAATAAAGCGGACGCATCTAAAACCACAGTCATTTTAATTCCTGCAATGCGTCAATTCGACGCTCGGTAATTAATTCATCTGCCAAATTTATGTCTGTTGGAATACTGGTAAATCGTTGTTGAATGTTTTTTAATAAGGATTTTTTTTGCATATTAGCATTATTGATGAGGTGTTGATTTGCACGCTCTTGTTGCGCTAAATAATCTTGAATAATTTTAGTAATGGCTTCTGTGCCATTGTTAGTATGGGTATAGAATAATAATTTATGTAACTGGTTTTCTTCTATGTCTATTAAGGTTTGCATGGTGAATTATCCTTGCTATGTTGCATTTGTATTATAAGTTGCCTCAATTCACCACGCCCCATTAGCTGCACATTGATGCGTGGTTTTTTATTGCTGAAAGTTGGGATGGGTTTGATGGGTTTCGCTATCGAGACTGTGAAAGAATTAACGAAAGCTTGCTCATAGGCGTGAAAAAACCTGTTTTTTCACTCCAGTTTCTACTTAAAACGGCTTCCCGTTTAAGCTGGGACAGTTTGGGTGTCGTTCGCTGAGCGGAGTCGAAGCGAATCCCGCCGCTGGCTTCGACTCCGCTCAGCCAACGGCTCCTCAGTCCCGCTTTAAGTGAGTAGCCCTTAAAACAAAGGCTTACGAAAATAAAAAATACCTTTTTGTGAGTATTTGAAATACTTTCACAGTCTCTATAGCCCTACCCATCTTACAGTACTCGTAAACATTCAGTACTCAAGATGCCCCCAACTGTTTATAAACATCTTCATACTGCCGCACCACTGCGGCAATTTCAAAATGCTCTGCGACGCGTTGCCTTGCTTGTTGGCCTAATGCGTGTCTGTCATCTGCCGATAATGCCAGTATTGCGGTGATAGCGGCGGCAAGTGCGGCGGTATCGCCCGCAGGGGCGACTTGTCCGGTGCTGCCGACAATATACGCCGAATCCCCTACATCCGTGACCGCGCAGGGCACGCCGCAAGCCATCGCTTCGCCCAGCACATTGGGGAAGGCTTCGCCATATAAAGACGCTGAGGCCAGCACATCTAACGCCGCCATCAACCGGGGCATGTCGGTACGCAAGCCCAGCCAATGGCAGTTTGCTGCTATGCCAGCGGTGGTTGCGGCGTGGATTAAGGCGGTGTTGGTGTGATCGACACCTTTGCCCGCCAATACAAAATGCACATGGGAAAATTCTGCCTGTATTTTGCTGGCGGCGGCTAGAAAACCGCTATGGTTTTTTTGTGGGTCATAGCGGCCTATCAGCCCTACGATCAGCGCATCTTCGGGCAAACCCAGTTCCTTGCGGACACTGGCGTAAGCGGCTGGATCCGGCTGAAAGCGGCTAAGGTCAAAACCGTTGGGGATTACGGTCATTTTGTCGGCGGCATAACCAATATCCGTATGGATGCGTCGGGCTTGTTCTGAACACGAGATGATGCGAGTTGGGATGCGGTGCGACAAGGCTGCACATACGCGCACCACTAGCCGCGTGCTGCGCTTGGTGCTGTGGGCATCTAGGGTGCTGTTGCGTATGCACCACGCTATGGCTTTAACGCCAGCTAAACGCGCCGCCAATCCGCCCAGCAAATCGGCGTGGTACATCCAGGTATGCACTAGCTGCGGACGGAAGGCTTTAATCAACCGCACTAAACGTATTAACGCGGCTAGGTCGGATAGCTTGCCTTGTAACTGGAGGGCTTGTACTGGGATGTTTAGGGCAGCAATATTTGCGCCTAGCGCACCTAAGCTGGTAAGCGAGATGACTAAGGGTTGAAAGCGTTGGCGGTCGAGGTGGGTCAGCACTTTTAGCAGCATCATTTCTGCGCCGCCTGTGTGCAGTCCGGTAATGATAAAAACGATGCGCATTAGGATAATCCTAAGGTATGTGTCGTGCGTGCGACTAACTGGGCGACGGCAAACTCTTGTTCCACGCGCTGGCGTGCCCGTTTGCCCTGCGCATCGCGTTCTGCCGCAGACAGCCCTAACAAGTGCTGTAAACCGTGGGCCAGTTGTGCTGCATCGGCGGCGGCAACCAGAATGCCTGTGTCGCCGATTATCCACGCGGAATCGCCAACATCAGTCACAACACAAGGCCGTTCACAGGCCATCGCTTCGGCGATGGTATTGGAGAAGCCTTCGCCAAAGGCCGATGCCGAGACGGCAATGTCTATCGCGCTATAAGCTGCCACCATGTCCGCACACGCCCCCGCCCAGATGAGGCGGTCGCCTAAGTCGTTTGCTTGTTGTTTTAGGGCGGCAGCATAGGCCGCTGCGCCGTCGCCTATGCACACAAAGCGCAGCTGCGCAGGGGTGTTTTGCAGCAAGCGTGCGGCGGCAATAAAATTGCCGTGGCCTTTCATAGGGTCTAGCCGGGCGGCAATGCCTATGACCAGCTCGGTGTCGGCTATGCCCCAGTTTGCGCGTTGTGCTTGCCGCGCTTGGGCGTTAAATCGGAACCGTTGGCTGTCTATGCCGTTGGGGATAACCGTTAGGGTGTTGGCACGAAAGCCATTGGCGATGGCGTAGTGTTTGCCCGCTGTGGAATTGGCGATGACTGCATCAGCATAACGCGAGGCCAGGCATTCTAAGCGGTAACTCAGGCGTGACAAGCGGTCGTAACGGGACAAGTCCATATTGGATGCACGCACGCCCCAGACTATCCGCGTGCGCGGCAACAACGGCTTAAGCAATATCGTCAGCAAATTGGGGACAGTCAGGTAGCTATGCAGCAGCGTGGGTTGTGCGTTGATAAGCACACGCACTAATCGGTACAGAAACGGCAGCACATCCCAACGGCCTGTTTTGTTTAGGTTGATTAAAGGAATGCCAGCGGTGGTCAGCTCGGCCTCAAACTCGCCGCCCCCATAAAAGATTACGACACTGACGGCATGGCCTTGTTGCTTAAGCCCGCGTGCGAGGGCAACTAATTGGCGTTCTGCACCGCCAAAGTGCAGGGAGCGGGCAAGAAAAAAAATAGTGGGGGCTGACAAGAGGCGCCTCGGTTGTAAACAAAAAGCGGCATTATAACTGACGGCGTGTGTTGGGGGTGCTTAAGTGCGGTTTTCCCAAGGGAATTGCTCAAAGGGGGAGTGTATCCCCAAAAAGGCGACAAATTTTGGCTCTTCCCGATTTCGTGGGGTGACCACTACATATAGTGTTAGGCATGGCCAAATAACCGCCTACCTTCGACATCAAGCCAGATATGCTGGAATAACCGGCCTAAGTCATATATCCCAT
>JABFST010000389.1 GCA_013140465.1 Methylococcaceae bacterium | reverse complement strand
CTATGGAGCTGGGGTTTTGTTGGTTGTTGCTGGCTGCGGATGATTCCGAAGGTGAGTTACCCGCCAATATCAATGGCGATGATCTCGACCCGCGCTTGCCCCGCTTGAATTATGTCCAGCCCGGGCAATATCTGGGGCGGCAGATTCAGGCTTGCCTAAGCAATTCCTTTGCGTTTGGCGGCAATAATATTTCTATCGTTGTGACCCGGACATGAGCGAAATTTCACCCGCAGACTTATTGCTGCATAGCGGTCAGATGATGCTATTGGATCGGATTGTCGATTTTGACGGACAGTCTATGGTGTCGGAGCTGACAGTGCGCAACGATGGCTTATTTGGCGACGGACATACCGTACCCGCCTTGGTAGGCATAGAATACATGGCGCAAACCATCGCGGCGCATGGCAATATGTTGGATAAGCTGGCGCAACGGCCCAGCCATTTTGGTTTTTTGTTGGGAACACGCGCCTATAGCAGTACGGTGGACAGTTTTGCTGCCGGGCTGGTGTTGACGGTGACAGTCAAAAAAATAATCCAAGAGCAAGGGCTGGGGGTGTATGACTGCACAATTGCCGCTCCTGGTGTGTGGGTTGAAGCAAAATTAAATGTGTATCAGCCAGACTCGGCGCACAACCGGGTGACGGGCAAATAAACGATTAGGTGCTGCAAAAGATGGATAAAACAGTTTTAGTGACCGGCTCTAGCCGGGGCATCGGCAAGGCCATCGCCTTGTATTTGGCGGAACAAGGTTTTGACGTGGTGGTGCATTGCCATAGCCGCAGGGCAGATGCCGAGGCGGTGGCGGAACAAATCCGCGCACTGGGGCAAATGGCGCGGGTATTGCAGTTTGACCTAGGCAATCGCCAGCAATGCGCCGAGCAATTGCTAAACGATATTGACCTGCATGGAGCCTATTACGGCGTGGTCTGCAACGCGGGCATCAGTGCCGACAATGCTTTTCCGGCCTTGACGGATGCGGAATGGGACAGTGTTTTGCATACTAATTTGGATGGATTTTATAACGTCTTAAAGCCTGTAGTCATGCCTATGATCCAACGGCGCAAACCGGGGCGTATCGTCACCCTGTCGTCGGTTTCGGGGCTGATGGGCAACCGTGGGCAAGTCAATTATAGTGCCGCAAAAGCAGGTATTATCGGCGCGACCAAAGCCTTGGCGCTAGAGTTGGCAAAACGCAATATCACCTGCAATTGTGTTGCCCCTGGCTTGGTTGAAACTGACATGTTGGAAGGCTTGCCGCTAGAAGACATTAAAAAACTGATTCCCCTCAGGCGTGCCGGGACCGGCAAAGAAGTTGCCGCTGCCGTGGCCTTTTTGATGTCGGCAGATGCCGCGTATATTACCCGCCAAGTGCTTGCTGTCAATGGGGGGTTATGCTGATGAAGCGCGTAGTGATTACCGGCATGGCAGCCCTAACGCCGATAGGCAATGATTGGCCTAGTGTCGCGGAAAGCTTAAAAACCGGGCGGACGGGTATCCAAAAAATGCCGGACTGGGCTAAATATAAAGGGCTCAATACCCAGTTGGCAGCCCCTGTGGATTTTTCGCGGCCCGGACATTATTCCCGTAAACAAATACGCGGGATGGGGCGGGTGGCTTTGTTGGCGACTTATGCGACCGAGTTGGCGCTGATCGATGCGGGTTTGCTTGACGACCCTGTGTTGAAAAGCGGTCAGGTCGGTATTGCTTACGGCAGTTCCTCAGGCAGCTTTGACGGGATGATCGATTTTACCAAGATGTTGCTGAACTGTGATAAAGGCAGCCTCAACGCCACATCCTATATTCGTATGATGGGGCATACTTGTCCGGTCAACATCGGCCTGCATTTTGGCATTACTGGGCGCATTATTCCGACCTCCAGCGCTTGCACCTCCAGTAGCCAGGCGATAGGGTACGCCTACGAAACCATCAGGCATGGACTCCAAACCATTATGGTGGCGGGCGGCAGCGATGAGTTGTCCGCCTCACAGCCCGCTATCTTTGACACCTTATTTGCGACGACGCTGCGCAATGACGAACCCGACAAAACACCAAGACCGTTTGATGTCGAACGCGATGGCTTGGTGATAGGTGAAGGCGGGGCTAGTTTTATCTTAGAGGAAAGGGAACATGCGCTAAGCCGTGGTGCGACTATTTATGCAGAAGTGTCGGGTTTTGGCACCAATTCTGATGGTTTGCACGTTACCCAACCCGATGCCGCCAGTATGCAAGGCGCGATGCAATTGGCTTTGCGCGATGCCAAATTAGATGCCCAAGCGATTGGTTATGTCAGTGCGCACGGTACGGCAACTGAGTTGGGTGACATCGCCGAAAGCCATGCGACGGCGGCGGTTTTTGGCAATAATATCCCGATCAGTGCGATGAAAAGCTATACCGGACACACTTTGGGGGCTTGTGGCGCGATAGAGGCATGGGCCGCCATACAAATGATGAATGCAGGATGGTTTCATGCCACGGCAAATTTGGATCAGGTCGATCCTCGGTGTGCCGGATTGGATTATATTCAGGGCGGTGTCCGTCTGCTGGAATGCGACTATCTGATGAGCAATAATTTTGCCTTTGGTGGCATTAATACATCGCTTATTTTTAAACGGGGCTAAGCCTAGGGCAGACGCACGATAAGGTTTTTTGGGCTTTGGATGTGTTGGGGATTAATGCCTTGATTGTTGTTGTGGCGGAGCTTTCTGGATTTGGCGGCACTAACGGGGGAGGCTGCTTATGCGCAAATTTTATTAAGCACGTTATGACAACTTACATTGCTAAACTTAATTATTTTTAAGCCTTCATTCTGAGGACGACCAATATGAAAAAAACCATTACTAAAATTATTTTTGTGCTATTTGTTTCTTTGCTTGTTATTAATTGTGGCGGCAATAAAGCTGCTAAACCTAAGTCGCAACAACAAGCCGCTGAGGATGCCTCTTTGCTCACGCCAACAAAAGAAATTCTTGTAACGGCTGGGGACATCAACAAAAAATACACGATTCTGGGCAAAGTAGACTATACGATGAAAGGCCATTCAATTTATTCTGACCAGATTGAAGCCAACAAGCAGGCAGAAGAAACACTGAAAAAAGTGGCTTTCACGAAATATGGCGATAAAGTCGATGCCATTATTAACACTCAAGTCATGGCAAGCATGAAGGGTGGTTTTTGGGGAGCGGTCGGTGCAGGTTATGGTGCACGCAGTATGGCTTCAAGTGTGCAAGGAATTGCCGTTTCATTTGATAAAGAAAGTGGCTCCGTAACAAGCCAAGGGGCTTCTGATGAACTCCAAGCGTTAGAGAGCCCTAAAAAATCAGTGCGCAAGAACAAAAGAAAATCCAAAAAAGTAAAGTAGATTGAAAAAGGGGCAAGCTGTAAATGTGGATAGCCACTATTCTTGCCCCCTGATGCTTGGGTGACCTAATATTTTGGCAAAAAACCTGAGCCATCGCTTGTTAAGCAATGTTTTTCCAACGTTTGATTGGCCTTTTTAAACCGCAAAACGCCCCGCAGCCATCAAATGGCGCAAATGATGTCGCTAAGCAGTAAAGCTGTTAAAATCGTCGGCACTTTAAAATCCAACGAACAGCGACAATGACTACGAAACCTTCCAAAACCTTAGACACCTTTCCTAACCCACAAGTCGGCCGTAATTACACCATCCGTATAGACGTGCCCGAGTTTACTTGCCTTTGCCCAAAGACGGGGCAGCCTGATTTTGCCACACTCCAAATCGAATACGTCCCCGCCAGGCTCTGTGTGGAGCTTAAGGCTCTTAAGCTCTATATGTGGGCGTTTCGTGAGCAAGGGGCTTTTCATGAGGCGGTCACGAATGAAATTCTGGATGACATCGTGGCGGCGATAGAGCCAAATTTTATGCGCATACGCGCAGAGTTTAATGTGCGTGGCGGCATTTATACCACGGTGGTGGTCGAGCATCGTGACGTGGGTTGGCAAGCCCCTGAATTGGTCACTTTGCCTTGATTTGCGCTTAGCTCCAGCATTATGGGTGTGGCGTTACCCGTCACTATTGCTAATTTTATTTCCGTTATCTTGCCTTCATCTTCATGAGCCTTAAAGAAACCCTGACGACTTTGCCCCAATATATTTTGCCCCATCATGCCTTATCGGCCTTGATGGGTAAGCTGACCCATTGTGAACACGCCGCGTGGAAAAATTTGTTTATCCGGCAAATCATCCGCCATTATGGGGTGGATATGACCGAGGCTTTGCAGCCTGATATTAATGCGTACAAGAGTTTTAACGATTTTTTTACCCGCGAGTTAAAGCCGGGCATTCGGCCTATCAGCACCCAAGCAGATGCGGTAGTGTGTCCGGCAGATGGTGCGGTCAGTCAGGCGGGGCGTATCGACGACGGCACTATTTTTCAGGCCAAGGGCAAAAGCTTTACGGCGATTGATTTATTGGGCGGCGATGCGGCGCGGGCGCAGCCGTTTAATAACGGTGTGTTTGGCACGATTTATTTGTCGCCTAAGGATTATCACCGCTTGCACATGCCGTTGACTGGGACTTTGCGCGAAATGGTGCATGTGCCGGGGCGGTTGTTTAGCGTCAATACCGCAACTACGCATTCTGTGCCAGGCCTGTTTGCCAGAAATGAACGTGTAGTCGCAGTTTTTGATACCGATGCAGGGCCTATGGCCTTGGTGTTGGTGGGGGCTATTTTTGTCTCCAGTGTCGAGACGGTTTGGCATGGCGTGGTGACGCCGCCGACGATTAGCCAAGTGCGCAGTTGGCATTATCAGGACAACGCACCTGTGCTGCAACGGGGCGAGGAAATGGGCCGTTTTAATATGGGCTCCACGATTATTGTGTTGTTTGGCGACAATAAGGTGCAGTGGGACGCGGGCTTTGTTGCTGATAAAATCGTGAAGTTGGGACAGCAGATAGGCGTACGGTAACTTCTTATTAGCGGCAGGATAAAGACCTGCGAGGTTTTTATAACCTCGCAGGTCTACCGCTATTGCCTACAACTCATGAGAAGTTACGGTGTGCGGCGTTAGCTGTGGTTACTCCCTGAAGTTGTCGTATTGTAAGGGCATACTGAGCTTTTCTTCTTTGAGCATGTGGATGACTTCTTGCAGGTCATCGCGTTTTTTGCCCGTGACTTTTACTTTGTCTCCGTGGATTGCCGCCTGTACTTTAAGTTTTTTGTCTTTAATTAGTTTTACGATTTGTTTTGCCAAAGGGCTGTCCAGACCTTGTTTTAGGGTGATTTCTTGGCGCATCAGCTTGCCGCTGCCTTTGGCTTCGCCGACATCCAGACAGGCGACATCGACACCGCGCCGGCTCAGTTTTGAGACGACTACGCTGAACATTTGTTGCAATTGGAAGGTGGACTCCGACACCATAATCAATTTTTCGTCAGTCAGCTCTAGGCTGGATTGGGTGCCTTTGAAATCAAAGCGGGTGTTGATTTCTTTGCTGGCCTGGTCGATGGCATTGCTGACTTCGTGGCGGTCGAGTTCTGAAATAATGTCGAAAGAGGGCATGGTGTTGAGTGTCGTCAGGTTAAAAAGGGATGTTAGCGGTTACCAAAGATTGGCGGTATGCGCCATTTTACCGTGCTAGCTGGCTGTTGATAAAGTCTTGGACTGCCTGGATGCGGAGTTGGCGTATTGCTTCGCCAATGTGTCCGCCTTGTAGCGGGCCTAGTGTGATGGGCGTAGTGTCTACGTTTGCGGCGGCTAGGGCAGCCCCTCTGATAAAGTCTGCTTGTGGGTAAGGGGTTTGTTCAAAGCCGGTGCGGCCCCTCGCATCGGCGGTGCAGGCCAGCAAAAATGCGTTTAGGCGATGGCCTTTTTTAAAGGCTCCTAAAGTGTTAAGCAAGTCTGTTAGGGTGGCGGCACGCAGCTCGAAGGCTTTGTGGCAATGGGTATGGTAGTGCATGACGTGTTGGGCCAGCACTTTATAGCTGTTAGGTACGCGTAGGCGGTTACAGAGTTGTGCCAAGATCGGTAAGCCTAGCTGTTCATGCCCATAATGGTGGGGCCAGTTAGCACTTGGGGTGACGGCTTTGCCGAGGTCGTGGGTCAGGGTGGCAAAGCGTACTTCAGCGTCGGGGCTTAGCAATGCGGCCTGTTCTAGGCACATCAGGGTGTGTACGCCGGTATCGATTTCGGGATGGTATTGGGGCGGTTGCGGCACACCAAACAGGCGGTCAATTTCAGGGAAAATCTTTGCCAGTGCCGTACATGCTCTTAAGGTGTAAAAAAACGCCGAGGGTGTCGGTTCGGTTAAGGCTTTAGCCAATTCTGCCCATACCCGTTCGGGCACCAGATAATCGGCTTCGCCAGCCGCCACCATGTTTTGCATCAGTTCCCGCGTTTCTTTTGCCAAGGTAAAACCCAAATGTTGGTAACGCGCGGCAAAGCGTGCCAAGCGTAAAATACGCACGGGATCTTCGGCAAAGGCTGGGGAAATGTGGCGAAAAATCCGCCGCTCTAAATCCTGTTGGCCGCCATAAGGGTCAATCAGGCGACCATCGGGCGCTTGGGCAATCGCGTTGATGGTCAGGTCTCGGCGTATCAGGTCTTGTTCTAAGGTCACTTCGGGCGATGCGTAAATTGCAAAGCCTTTGTAGCCACTGGCGGTTTTTCTTTCGGTACGCGCCAAGGCGTATTCATCATGGCTGTGCGGGTGCAAAAATACCGGAAAATCTTTGCCGACAGGCCGAAAACCTTGTTTAATCATCGATTCAGGCGTTTCGCCAATGACCACCCAATCTTTCTCCGTGACGGTCAGTCCTAAAAGCTGATCACGAACTGCGCCGCCTACAAGGTATTTTTCCATAAAATTTTTACCCAGAAGATGTTTAAATAGTTGTGCTAGCATAGCACAAGCCCTGCGCGGTGGGCGGGGCGAGCATTAATTTCGTTTAAGCGGGTGGCTATGCGCAACTAGGCCCAGTGTGTCTAATTAGAATAAGATGCGCATCGTGCCAGCAATTCTAAAGCGTTTAACTCGCCCGTCATATCAGTAGGGATGTCCCAGTCCAGTCACAAGATTGTGAAGTCCCAAGGTGACGGCAATTCTAAATCAAGCACTTACAAAATGCAGCAGCTGCCGTCATGGCACTGGATTCTTGATGTGTTCTAACCTGCCTGGCATCGCTGCCGAAATGGCGGCTCATGTAGCCATAATGAGAATTGCCTGCATGGTGTCGGTTTTTTTGCGTAGCGTATTTCATCGCGTACAATGTTAATTTTGTAGTGTAATCAAGGGGCGACCAATGCCGGATAAACAAACCAAGCTTGCCGATCCTTGGCAAGAAAAATTAACGCCAGAACAATACAGCATTTGCCGTTTAAAAGGGACTGAGCCGCCGTTTACGGGCAAGTATGCCGATTGCAAAAAAGACGGCATTTATCATTGTGTTTGTTGTGGCAGCCCTTTATTTGCTTCAACCACCAAATATGATTCCGGCTCAGGTTGGCCCAGCTTTTGGGCGGAACTACCCGGTGGCAGCGTCACCGAACATGCCGACCACAGTTATGGACGGCAACGGGTGGAAGTGACCTGTAAAGTCTGCGCTGCCCATTTGGGGCATGTTTTTGAAGATGGCCCAGCCCCGACGGGTTTGCGGTATTGTATTAACTCTGCGGCCTTGGACTTAAAAGAAGCATGATGGATGCCTTACAGCCAGTACAAGATTTGCTGGACTTTATTGATGCCAGCCCTAGCCCTTGGCATGTCGTGGCGACGGCAGAAGCCCGTTTGGCAGCGCATGGCTTTGTTAGGCTAGAAGAAACGGCAGCTTGGGATTTGTGTCCGGGTGGCCGATATTATGTGGTGCGCGATGGTTCGTCTATCGTAGTTTTTGTTGTCGGGCAACAGCTTTTGCTAGACACGGGCTTCAAAATTGTTGGCGCACATACTGACTCGCCCGGCTTAAGGATTAAACCCAATGCCCTGAATGCGGCGGACGGTTTATTGCGCACGGCGGTTGAAGTCTATGGCGGGCCGATTTTGGCTACTTTTGCCGATAGGGATTTAAGCCTTGCGGGGCGGGTGGCTTTTAAGGGTGCCGACAATACGATTGCCAGCCAATTGGTCGCCTTTGCACAGCCGTTGTTGCGTTTGCCCAATTTGGCGATACACATGAACAGGACGGTCAATGACGAGGGCTTAAAGTTTCATAAACAAAATGAGTTGCCGCTGATTTTGTCTACAGCCGTGGCGGATAGTTTGCCAGCGACGGTATTTGCCGATTTGTTGCACACGCAATTGCCCGCTACCGCCAGCCGTATCATGGCTTGGGATTTAGCGGTATACGATACCCAAAAAGGCCAGTTTTGGGGAGCAAACAAGGAGTTTTACGCCGATAGCCAATTGGACAATTTGGCATCTTGCCATGCCGCCCTTTATGCTTTGTTGGACGCAACCGTTTTGGCGGCGGAAGGGACTTTAGTGTGTGCCTTGTTTGACCATGAAGAAGTCGGCAGTGAAAGCAGTAACGGTGCTGACGGCAGTTTCTTGGGGGATGTTTTGCAGCGCATTGTGTTGGCGGCAACGCCTGACGGGGACGCGTATGTCCGCACCTTGGCGCGCAGTTTTATGGTCAGCGCCGACATGGCCCATGCCTACCAGCCTAATTTTCCTATGGCCTACGACCCCGACCACAAAGTGTCCATCAACCAAGGCCCCGTGATTAAAGTCAACGCCAATCACCGCTACAGCACCGAAAGCGTGTCCCAAGCGGTGTTTATCAATTGTTGTGAACAAGCGGGAGTGCCTTATCAGACCTACTCACACCGTAGTGATTTGGCGTGCGGCAGCACGATAGGGCCGATAAGCTCGGCAAAGTTAGGGATACGTTCTGTCGATGTCGGCAGCCCTTTGTGGGCTATGCACAGTATTCGTGAAAGTGCGGGTGTATTGGACCACGCGTATATGATTCGGGTGTTGCGGCAGTTTTTTGGCAATGATTGTATGTCCGCCATAGGTTGAACGTGATGGGCTTTATTAAACAACAAGATGCAGGGTATTGTGCGGTTACTGTGCATTTGGCAACGCGCTCCAGATAAAGCCATGAAAACTATCTGCGCCTTATGCTTTTTAGGTTGTTTGTGGATGCCGTTTGCTGTGTATGCGGATGATGGCGCGTCGGTTGAGTACAAAATAAAAGCGGGTTATTTGTATAACTTTACTAAATTTATCACTTGGTCTGCGGATGATACCGAAACCTTTAATGTCTGCATTGTTGGCAGTGACCCATTTGGTGACTTGATAGACCCTATCGAGCAACGCACAGTCGCCGGGCGTGCCATCAAGTTGTTGCGGCTGGAAGATTTTAGGGGTGTTGACGAGAATGGCCCGCATTGCCATATTTTGTTTGTCAGCGCCACGCTTAACAACAAATTGGCGGCTAACAAGGGATTAAGCAATACCTTGGTCGTAGGCGATAAAGACGATTTTATTGAGCGTGGCGGCATGATCGGCTTTGTGACGAAGCAAGGTAAGATTAAGTTGCAAATTAACTTGGATAACATAAAACAAGGGGGCTTGAGGATTAGTGCAAAATTATTGGAAGTCGCCGATAGCGTGATGGGAGAAAGCCATGATCAATAAGATTGGTAATCTGTCAATTAAAAACAAATTGCTGTTGACCTTGATTTTTCCTGGAGTGATCTCGCTGTTATTTGCGGGCTTGTTTTTGATAGTGTTGGAAATCGGGGAGTTCCAAAAAAATACGCGTGATGACTTGTCCACCTTGGCCACTATTATAGGCAACCGCAGTACGGCTGCGATGATGTTTCATGACATGGAGTTGGCAAATGAAAACTTGGGGGTACTCAACACGCTGCCCGAAGTACAGGCCGCTTGCCTTTATGATGCGCAAGGGGCGGTGTTTGCCCAGCTGTTGAAACAAAAGAATGCCGCACTGGTGTGTCCGCCTGTCGTTAAAGATGAAAAAACCCGCTTTGAATCGGTGCATTTATTGGTGGTCCAGCCCATCGTGGTGGATGCCGATATGTTGGGTACGGTGTATATCCATGCCGATTTTACCCAAGCCTATTGGCGCAAAGTGCAGTTTACAGGGCTGTTGTTTTTGGTTTTGGTCGGCGTATCCATACTGACGTTTTTTCTGTCGGCGCCCTTATTAAGCCTGATTTCTTTACCCATCAAAAAACTGGTCGGCACAGTTAAAGCCATTAGTGACAGCAAGGATTATGCTTTGCGCGCGGTCAAAATCAACCATGACGAGCTGGGTGTCTTGGTGGATGCCTTTAATGATTTGATTAGCACGGTCGAAACCCAGAACCAATCCTTAACGCGTGCCAAAAACCGCTATTTGGCCTTGTACGACGATAACCCGACGATGGTTTTTAACCTGTCCGAGGCCGGGCTTATTTTGTCGGTGAACCGCACAGGCGCAAAACAGTTGGGGGTATCGGTTGATGAGTTGCATGAGTGCCTGATTTTTCATTTTATCCACCCTGACGACCTGCCTATTATGCAAGGCTTGCTTGACAATTGTTTGGCGAACCCGCTTATTGTCCATAAACAAGAACTTAGGCAAGTGTGTTTTAATGGGCGCATTATTTGGGTGCGGGCGACGGCAAAATCATTCGAGAATGAACATTGGCAAAGCAGTTTGCTGTTGGTTTGTGAGGATGTCACCGAAACCCATGACTTGAGCGAGCAAATCGCTTACCAATCTAGCCATGATGCCTTGACGGGTTTGGCGAACCGCAGTGAGTTCGACCGGAAGATTAATGATCTCGTTGTGATTGTGCGGGAGGCAAGAACCGAAGAACATGCTTTATGTTATCTGGATTTGGACCAGTTTAAGGTCGTCAATGACACTTGCGGGCATCTTGCCGGCGATGAGTTGCTGCGGCAATTGGGCGATTTGCTGAAAAGAAATTTGCGGCGGCATGATTTTGTCGCGCGTTTGGGCGGCGACGAATTTGGTGTGCTGATGTACCACTGCGCATTAAAAGAGGCGTTTATGGCGTGCGAAAAAATCCGTGACATGGTCGGTGATTTTCAGTTCGCTTGGGAAGACAAAAGCTTTACCGTCGGCGTGAGCATTGGTGTGGCATCGATCAACGCTACTAGCGGCAACGCCGTGGAACTGCTTAAAGAAGCCGATGCTGCCTGTTATGCGGCAAAAGATAAGGGCCGTAACCGCGTGCATGTGTACCGCCCCGATGATGAAGAACTTGCGCAACGGCATGGGGAAATGCAGTGGGTGTCAAGGATACAGCGGGGCTTGGAGCAAAACCGCTTTTGCCTGTATGGGCAGCCGATTGTGCCGTTTACTATACAGGATGAGGGGCTGCATTTTGAAACCTTAGTCCGATACCGTGATGACAAGGGTTATATCATTCCGCCGGGTGCGTTTTTGTCATCTGCAGAGCGTTATAATCTTGCGGCAGCATTAGACCGATCAGTCATAGGCCATTTGTTTGAGTGGATAGCCCAAAAGCCAGGGTTTTTAGATAATCTTTCGCTTTGTTCCGTTAATTTGTCCGGCGTGTCGCTGTCTGACGAGTCGATGTTAGGGTTTATCACCGAACAGCTTGGCTTGTGGCAAATTCCCCCCCAAAAGATTTGTTTTGAGATTACCGAGACCGCCGCTATTGCTAACTTATCGTATGCGACTAAGTTCATTAGCCATTTAAGGGAGTGTGGCTGTAAGTTTTCTTTGGATGATTTTGGCAGTGGTTTGTCCTCGTTTGCGTACTTAAAAAACCTGCCCGTCGATTTTCTTAAAATTGATGGCTTGTTCGTGAAAGATATTGTCGATGACAAAGTGGATTTGGCGATGGTCAGGGCCATTAATGAAGTTGGGCATATCATGGGCAAAAAGACGATTGCCGAATTTGTTGAAAATGAACAGATTTTTGATTTGTTGGCTGAGTTAGGCGTGGATTACGCCCAAGGCTATGGCATTGGAAAGCCCGTGCCGTTGGAGGAACTGAGGCTCATTAAGCCTTTTCCAAAGTAAACGCTTATCGTAGAGGTCTGCAAAGTATTGTTACTATGCTATGCAGGGAAATAATACGCTTACCAAAAATCGAACGATGTGCTGACCGCTAGAGTGGCCTAAAGCAAGTGGGCAAATATCAAGTGTACGCGTTTGCATATACCGATTTAAGCAGTTAATATTACCTTTAGACAGAGACTTATGTTTGGGGAGTCATTGTCTTATCGCTATGTTTCGCCAAGTCCTGCCCTGTTGCGCTACAAGTAACAGATGCCAGATAGTTTATAAGGTTAGGTTTAACCTTTTTGCGCAAGCTTTGGTGGCTTGCAGAATCGTATTCCCCCATCAATTTACGCTAATAAAATATTTTGTGATGCCATCAAAATGAAAGTGAAATTAGCCACAACAATTGGCTGCTTGGTAACATTAAGCTGCCTAGCCACAAATGCCAGCAGTGCTGAAGACTTAATGGACTTGTCCTTAGACCAATTGGGTGACATTCCTGTGTCTGCAATTGCGAGTGGCACCTCAAAACCGATCTTCCGATCAGCGGCTATGATTAGCGTGGTGACAGCAGAGCAAATAAAAGCGATGGGGGCAACGGAGCTGCATGAGATTTTGGAAACCGTCCCAGGGGTTCATGCCAGTCTCCAAGATAATAACTACGATTATTCTTACACTATGCGCGGCATCAGCAATGCGGCAAATTCACAAGTGTTAATGTTGCTTAATGGCACGCGCATAACCACGCCTTTTCAAAGTACACTCATGCCTGGGCTAGAGATGCCCATAGAAAACATCCAACGCGTTGAAGTTATCCGTGGCCCAGGTTCAGCATTATACGGTGCTGATGCTTTTGCAGGGGTTATCAATATCATCACCAAAAACGCCAAAGACATTAACGGCAAGGTGGTCGGTGCCAGAATAGGCGATCATAGTACCCAAAGCGGTTGGGGACAGTACAGCACGACCTTGGGCGGATGGGATATTGCGAGTAGTTTACAGTACCAACATACTCAAGGTGATGATGGTCGCATTGTCAAAACCGACGTTCAATCTAGTATTGATAGGATATTGGGAACACATGCCTCACAAGCTCCGGGTTCACTAAACACCCGCTTTGAAACGCTTAATGGGCATCTTAATTTGCAGCGCAAGCATTGGGATATTGGTTTTTGGGCGTTCAACTCAATTGATGCTGGGACGCGTGCAGGTTCTGGGGGCTCATTAGAACCCAATGGCGTGGTAAATGGCGAGCAATACATGGGTGATGTACGTTTTTCCACAGAAGATTGGTTGGAAGATTGGGAGCTGTCGGCTCATGCCAGTTATCTCTATAACGATTTGCAGGCCCAGTTGCAGCTTTTTCCTGAGAATGCGAAGTTGCCTATAGGCCCTGATGGTAATTTCTCTTTGGCACCAGGCTATCAAATAGTGTCGTTCCCTAATGGCTACAATCTTAATTTAGGCCGGGCGCAAAAAGTCCCTTCTATTGAACTCAGTTCTGTTTACACGGGTTTGCAAAACCATAGTTTGCGCTTAAGTGCGGGTTTCCGTTATGAGGGCATCGTTACCAACGATAGCCGTAATTACGGCCCTACCATTATTGATGGTAGCCAACCTGTAGTGGACGGCACCTTGACCAATGTTACGGGTACGCCCTTGGCCTATTTGGCGGATACCAAAAGGACGATCTGGTCTATTGTTGCGCAGGATGAGTGGCAGTTTGCCAACGATTGGTTGTTGACCGCAGGTATACGCTATGATGACTACTCTGATTTTGGCGGTACGGTCAATCCTAGGGCGGCATTGGTGTGGGATATCAACGAGCAGCTGACTAG
>JABFST010000504.1 GCA_013140465.1 Methylococcaceae bacterium | reverse complement strand
GGCTGGCGGTATGTTTGGCGGTTAAGGCGGCGAGTTCTTCGCTGAGGTTTTTGTGCTTGAAAGCATAGCCATGATACTCTTGGCGGCGTGCATTCAGGCGGTCGATCAGCGCATCTTCTTGGCCTTTGGCGGGCATTTTTTCGCCTAGCCGCGTCAGTTGTTCCAGCACGGTTGTGGCTAAGGCTTGTTCTTGCTGTTGGCATTGCGTTAAGGCATCTTGTAGTGCCTGTTGTTCTGCGCTTAGCCCTAGCACATTAACGCCCAGTTGTTCGGTTTGGCTTTGCAGCTGGGCTTGTTTGGCGAGGCTTTTGCTGATTAAGGCGTTGAGTTTTGCAATGCCTTGTTGTTTGCTGCGATAGCGTGCGACAAAATTGGCCAATTCGCCTGTTGCCGCCGTTTCTTGGCTAAGCCGTTGCTTCATGGCACTGAGTTGGGTGATGTCAGGGATTTCGCTCACGGCATTCAGGCGATTGCACAGGGTCAGCCAATCACCGCGCAGTTTTTGCAACAGTTGTTGCTTGGCTTGCCGTTTTTCTGCTTGGGTGCCAGCTTCTGTTATTTTGCGTCCCGTCGTGGCGGCTTTTTCCAGCAACAAGCGCAGTTTGGCTTTTTGGTCTATTAAGGCTTGTTTGGAATTGGTGAGGGCCGGCGGGTATTTGACGTAGGGGTGTTGCAAAGCGCCACACAACGGGCAGGGTCTGCCATCCACCAAATGCACTTTGTCGGCGGCCATTTTTTTCATCAAGCCTTCGCGCACGATGGCTTCTTCCAGCACGCGCTTTATGTTTTCTTCGCGCTTAATTTCCAAGCGGATTTTTTCCAGCTCGGCACTCAGTTCGTCGGCATCATAATCGGCGGGTTCTTGGGTTTTAAACAAGCCAAAAAAACGTTTGTTTTCGGTCAGTTGTTGGTAACGCAGGGCAATTTTGTAGAGGCTCTGAAAATCTTTGACGCGCTCT
Organism: Methylococcaceae bacterium; assembly: GCA_013140465.1. Taxonomy (GTDB): domain Bacteria; phylum Pseudomonadota; class Gammaproteobacteria; order Methylococcales; family Methylomonadaceae; genus Methylobacter_C. The sequence continues at coordinate 2,733 of JABFST010000504.1, read as the reverse complement.
TGCTGCTCTAGCTTTAGGCCGTCCAGGTCGTCCACAGAATAGCCTTTCGCCATCTCCTCCAAGGCCGCTTGATATGCCGCAAGCTTGTCTTGATAGGTCTTATGCTGCTGTATTTCGGCATTCAGGGCTGACGAATTGTTGTTGGCGGTCGTGGTGGTTTTTTGGCTTTGTTTGGTAAACGCTTTGTGTTTGCCCAAGCACTCTGCCAAATCTGCACGCAGTTTTTTTAACGGCCCAATTTCTGGAAAGTCGGTCAGTAGGACAGCATCGGCAGTATGTGCGTCTAGCCAGCCCGATAATTCGCTAAGGGCGGTTTGTTGGCTGCTGATTTGTTCTGCCAAATTGAGTACATAGAGGGATTCGGATTGGCTGGCGGCACTGAGCTGTTGGCTTTGTTGCTGGAGTTCGGCAAGTTGTTGTTGCTGTTCGGCAAAGCTTAGTTTGCTGGTGACGGCAGTGCTGGCGTGGTCGCCGAGTTGCTGTTGTAGCTGCTGCAATTCTTGCCGCATTGCTTCCAGCTGGGCTTTGCTTTGATGCAGCTGGTGGGTTTTGTCGTGTTGGCGTTCCAAATCGTCTTTAAAGCTTAAGACATCGGGGCTGGCGTGAATTTGGCCTAGCTGTTGCTGGATTTGCTCCAGCTGGGTTTGGGTGAGGCTAAGGAGTTGTTCTTGTTCGTTGGCTTGTCTTTTGAGGGCATTGGCATCCATCAACAAGGCTTGTTGTTGCTGGAGTTCGGCGTGTTCGTCCTTAAGTTCGGCCCAGTGTTCGTTAAAGTCGATGAGATCGTGGGCGTAGGCTTCTTGGGTTTCGGGGGGTAGTAAGGTAATGCCCGCCAATTCGTGTTGCAGGCGTTGCAGTTCTTGTTGCGCTTGGTCGGCCTTGGTGGCAATGTCGCGCTTATAGTCGGCATAGATGTCGGTGCTGATGATTTTTTCCAGGATGTCCATGCGCTCGCTGTCCAATGCGCTTAGGAACGCGGCAAAATCGCCTTGTGCTAACAGGATGGAGCGGGTGAAGTTACGGAAATTCATGCCCGTGATGTCGGTGGTTTTGGCACAGACTTGCGCAGGGCTGTCCGCCAACAGCGTGGCATCGGGCATAAGCTTAAGCTGCATGACGGGTGGCAAGAACTGCCCGTTTTCGCGCTGCACATGCCAGCTGGACTGGTATTGGCTGCCGCCCACAGAAAATTCGATCACGGCAAAACCCGCGTCGGTGTGCCGTGTCAGCACATGTTGGGCTGGGCGGTCAAAGCGGAAGGTTTCGCCATATAAGCCCAAAGTAATCACATCCAACAGGCTGGATTTGCCCGCGCCATTGGGGCCGGTAATCGCAAACACGCCCGTATCGGTAAACGGTGCCTGTTCAAAATCAACCCGATGCTCACCTTCTAAGGAGTTGATGTTTTTGAAATGAATGTTGAGTATTTTCATGGACTAAGGGCGTGGTTTGGCTAGGGCTTAAAAGTGGCAATCGCGGCATTATAACGCCGACGCGGACATTTCCCCAATCTATCGCTACGCTAAGCTAGCCTACGATTTGGCGGTTACGGTACTCCCTATGGATGCTTAGACATTCATTGCGGCGGGGCCAGTTGCGCATACAAGGCCATATAGGCTTGTGCGCTAGTGGTAAAGGAATAATCTTGTGCCATACCGTGTTGCTGCACTTGTCGCCACAGCTTATCTTGGCTATAGAGCCATAACGCGCGTTTGATGGCTTCCATGAATGCCCCGGGCGTTGCCTCATTAAAGACAAAGCCTGTGGCTGTGCCGTTGGCGAGGGTTTCGGGTAGGGTATCAACAACGGTGTCGGCAAGTCCGCCTGTGTTTCTGACGATAGGCGGCGTGCCGTAGCGTTGGCTGTAGAGTTGGTTGAGTCCGCAGGGTTCAAAGCGCGACGGCATCAGGAACAGGTCGCCGCCCGCTTCCATCAGATGCGCCAAGGCTTCATCGTAACCAATCGTGACAGCGAGTTTATTATGGTGAGTGTGGGCGAGTTCCGTCAGTTGTTGCTCTAGCTCGTGGTCGCCACTGCCCAACACGGCGACTTGTAAGGGGAGTCCCATAAGTTCGGGCAAGCACGCCAGCAACAAGTCTATGCCTTTTTGCGCCACCAAACGGCTAATCAAGACCAACAACGGGGTTGTCGCGGTGACAGGCAACGACAGGCGGTTTTGCAAGGCGGTTTTATTGTGCTGCTTCTCGCTTAAGCTTGCCGCGTTGTAAGTGCGACTGAGGTTGGTGTCGGTGTTGGGATCCCATTGTTCTGCATCGATGCCGTTAATGATGCCCGTGAGTACATCGCGGCGATGATGCAGCAAGCCTTCCAAGCCATTACCCAAGGGCGCGGATTGGATTTCTTGGGCATAACTGGGGCTAACCGTGGTGATATGGTCGGCATAGGCCAGCCCGCCCTTAATAAAAGACATCATGCCGTTAAACTCCAGCCCTTGGGGATGCCAAAGCGCGGCTGGCAACTTGAGTTTTTGCCAAGTGGCTTTGCTAAACAGCCCTTGGTAAGCCAAGTTGTGCAGGGTGAATACCGTGGCAGGACGGTCGGCTTCTAAGGACAGTAAAGCGGGGGTCAACCCGCTTTGCCAATCATGGCAATGGACGATGTCAGGCCGCCAGCCCAAATACGCCCTATCCATCGCCACGGCGACGGCGGCATGGCAACACAGGGCAAAGCGTTCGGCATTATTGGGCCAATCGCGGCCTTGTGCATCAGTGT
>JABFST010000187.1 GCA_013140465.1 Methylococcaceae bacterium | reverse complement strand
CTCTTATTGTCTATTGCCTAGTTGCAGGTAGGTCGGTAAGCTTGTTGGCGTTCGGCTATCTTATACTACATGTAGTGGCTACCCCACGAAATCGGGAAGAGCCAAAAAAATCCCTAGCGACAAACTTGCTGAAATTTATGATTTAATCCATTATTTTCGGCTGGGTTTGTCACAAGCCCAAACAACTCAAACCCTAGACCCCAAAAACTGTTTTTTTGAGCATTATCTTGATAACCCGATTAAGCTAAATCAATTTTCGCCGTTAAGTCGTGATGACATTTATGAGTGATAAAATCTTTATTGACACCAATATCAGGTTATACGCATTAATAGAATTCGACCGCTGCCTTGAAAAACATCACAAAGCCAAACAGTGCATTGCTGCAATGGAAAACATCATTATCAGCACGCAAGTTGTTAATGAAGTATGTGTGAATTTATTGCGTAAAGGCAATAAGGATATGCCCTATATTGCGCAATTTATTTTAGACTTTACGGCGGCCTATCAAACTGTTGCGCAGATAACAGAAGATTTAATCACTGCTTCAACCATTCGCGCCAATTATCATGTTTCTTTTTGGGACAGTTTGATGATTGCCAGTGCATTGCGGGCTGATTGTCATATTTTGCTCTCAGAAGATATGCAAGATGGTCTACACATTTATAATAGTTTGCGGATACACAACCCATTAAACTAGAAATTAATGGAACAACCGATGAGAGTCGTTCCCAAGCTCTGTTTATTGAGTTTCAACACCCACAGTTAAACCCGTAAGACATAACTACCCTATGTGTCAGTCGCCGAACATTATTTGCATAGGAAGGAAATCATAGTACTGGAGCGGATTGTACCCATGTAATTGGACTCTGCAGAAAATAAGGCAGCTCGGGAAAATCCCATGAATATGGCTGACTGGATACAAAAGCTGGATGCTTTTTTGCAATTCAATGAGTACGATATTTTACAAGACGCGGGTAAGGTTGCTTAAGCTAGGTCAGCCATCCACCCATTCGTATAATTCTGTCAACGTCGCGTCGCATTTGCAGCAGCTGGTGCCGCAACCGGACTCTAGCGATAATTTCTTCACTTGGCCTTTGCTGATCCACTTGCCTAACATGCCGCGCAAGGCATCGGCATCGATATTAAAATGATTGACCAAATCCGCCAAGGCAACGCGGCGTTGCTGTTTTAGGTAACTGCGCAAATCAGATAAGATCACTGGCTGACTCCTGGGGCTGTTTGGGGGGCGTGTTTTTTCCGCTTAGCCACAACGCCAACAACACGGCAACAAAGACACTGCTTAAGCCGCCGATCCACGCCAATGAATAACTGGGATGTTGGCTGTAGGTGGCGGACTGGTAAAACACCGTGGCGGTCATATAAGCGATGCCCGTGGTCCAAAACACCACGAACAATGTCCAGCCCGTATTGGTTTCGCGGTGTATCGCAGCGGTTGCAGCTACACAAGGCGCATATAATAAGATGAACAATAAATAGGCAAACGCGCCAGCCTGACCGTCAAAGCTATGCTGCATGGCGGCAAAGGTGTCGGTTTTGACGGCTTGCTGGCTGGCGGCTGCGGCTAAATCATCGACCGGGCCTATGTTTAAGCCCAAAGGATCTAAGATATTATCTGCAATCGCAGCCAAATTATCCGGCACGGTAGCACATGCTGCCAACAACGCTTGTTGGAGATTGAACGGAACCTCTTCTGCTGCTGTGGCCTGGCTGGCGGCTTGTTGGCTGTACAGCGCATCTAAAGTGCCCACGACGGCTTCTTTTGCCAATACCCCGGTAAAAATGCCCACGGTTGCGGGCCAGTTGTCTTTTTCTATGCCCATCGGTTTAAACGCGGGGGTTAGGGAACGGCCTATGGCGCTTAACACGGATTTGTCGCTGTTTTCTTGCCCAAAACTGCCATCTGTTCCTAGGGCATTGAGAAAATTCAGCACCAACACCATAGGCACGATAACTTTGCCCGCGTTGAGCAAAAATGATTTCAGTCTATCCCACGTCCTGATAAAGACACCGCGAAACGTAGGTAAATGATAGGCAGGCAATTCCATAATAAAAGGCGCGGATTCGCCCTTAAATAAGGTGTGGCGCATAATCAGCCCTGTTAGTACGGCAACGGCTATGCCCAATAGATACAAGCCAAACACGAGGTTTTGTCCGCCCACAGGGAAAAAAGCCGCCGCAAATAAGGCATACACAGGCAACCTCGCTCCGCAGGACATAAACGGGTTCATCAAGTTGGTCAGTATCCGGTCGCGTTGGTTTTCGAGGGTACGCGTCGCCATAATCGCTGGTACGTTACAGCCAAAGCCGACGATCATCGGCACAAAAGATTTGCCGGGCAAACCGATCATGCGCATAAACCGATCCATGACAAAAGCGGCCCTTGCCATATATCCCGAGTCTTCTAAGGCCGACAAAAACATAAACAAAAAGCCAATAATCGGGATAAAAGTTGCGACCACTTGGATGCCGCCTCCTACGCCTTTGGTCAGCATAACGATCAGCCATTGCGGCAATCCGAATTTGCCTAGCCAGTCCCCCAAGCCATCGACCAACAACGCCCCTACGGCCTGATCAAAAAAATCGACGAAAGCACTGCCGATATTAATGGTGAACATAAACATCGCATACATCACCAGCAAGAATACCGGGATGCCTAAAAATCGGTTCAACACAAACGCGTCGATTTTTTCCGTGGTGTGCCTACTCACTTCATTCAATCGGCACACTGCGCCTTTAATCAATTCGTTGACATAGCCATAACGGGCATCGGCTGCGAGGATGTCAATTTCGTCATCGGTTTCGGCTTCTACCCGTTGCTGTAAGGCCCGCACGGTGGGCAACATGGCGACCCCAGCAAATTGTTTTGCCAAGGTGTCGTCTTCCAATAGCCTGAGTGCCAACCACCGTACATCACAATGGTGTTCGGCAGCACTGTCGGTTAAGGCAGGCGATAGTTCCGCTATCGCGCGTTCCAAGGCATCGGCATAGCGGATCTGGAAATGCGGCACAGGCTTTGTGGCTGCCGCTAGGTTGATTTGGGATTTTAAGCTGTTAATGCCTTCTTTAATTGAGGCACTAATCGGGATAACGGGGCAACCCAGCTGACGAGACAAAAACTCGCAATCGATTTTAATGCCGCGCTGTTTGACGGCATCCATCATATTCAGCACGACCAGCATCGGCACGCGCATTTCAATCAGTTGCGACGTCAGGTACAGGTTACGTTCAATATTGGAGGCATCGACGATATTGATGATTAAGTCTGCTTCGCGCGCCGCCACATAATCGCGTGCGACTTTTTCATCTAATGATACTTGGTCGTCGGCGGCCTCTAGGGAATAAGTGCCAGGCAAATCAACCAATTCAACCCATTTGCTGGCATGGCTGTATTCACCTGTCTTTTTTTCGACTGTTACGCCAGGCCAATTGCCAACGTGCTGCTTAGCCCCGGTCAGCACATTAAATAGCGTGGTTTTGCCGCAGTTAGGATTACCCACCACGCCTACTGTAAAATCAGTTTTCATCACAGTTTCTCGATTAACAGGATTGCCGCTTCATCTTTACGCAACGTCAGGGAAAAACCACGCAATTTTATTTCCACTGGATCGCCCATAGGGGCAAAACGCGTTACGCTAAACTCCGTTCCGGGCGTTAGGACCATAGCCAATAAACGCTTGCGGTAGGG
>JABFST010000355.1 GCA_013140465.1 Methylococcaceae bacterium | reverse complement strand
TCTTGCAGGAAGGCATTAACGAAGCGGGTGGCTTGTGTGATTGGATTGCGGCGGGGACGGCGTACTCTACGCATAACGTGCCGATGATCCCGTTCTTTATTTATTACTCCATGTTTGGCTTTCAACGTGTGGGCGATTTGATTTGGGCGGCTGCCGACCAACGCACACGCGGTTTCTTAATGGGCGGCACAGCGGGCCGTACCACCTTAAACGGCGAAGGCTTGCAACACGAAGACGGGCATAGCCATTTGATGTCCGCGACCGTGCCTAACTGCGTGTCTTACGATCCGACTTATGCGTATGAATTGGCGGTCATCATCCAAGACGGTTTGCGCCGCATGTATGTCGAACAAGAAGACATTTTCTATTACATCACGGTGATGAACGAAAACTACAGCCATCCCGCCATGCCTAAAGGGGCAGAACTGGATATATTAAAAGGTATGTACAGTTTCAGCACAGGCGCAGACAGTGCCGCGCCGCGTGTGCAATTATTGGGTTCTGGCAGTATTTTCCGCGAAGTGGAATTTGCCGCCGAGTTGTTGCGTGACGATTGGGGCGTAGAAGCCGATCTCTGGAGCTGCACCAGCTTTACGGAATTGGCACGCGACGGCCAGCACTGCGAACGCTGGAATCGTCTACATCCAACCGAACCCGCCAAACAAGCGCATGTCGCGGCGTGCTTAAGCACTGCTGTAGGCCCGGTGATTGCGGCGACCGACTACACCCGCGCCTTTGCCGAACAAATCCGCGCCTTTATCAGCGCGCCTTACACGGTGTTAGGCACAGATGGCTTCGGGCGTTCGGACACCCGCGAAAATTTACGGCGGTTTTTTGAGGTGGACAGATACCACGTCACCATCGCCGCACTGAAAAGTTTGGCTGACTTAGGCCAGTTTGATGCGGCTAAAATCGATGTAGCCATTGCGAAATACGGTATTGCTGCGGATGCTAAAGCACCTTGGCTCATATAAGGAAGAATGACTATGACTGTTTTGATTGAAATAAAAGTCCCTGATGTTGGCAATGTCGCCGAAATTGATGTCGTTGAAGTATTAATCCAGCCCGGCGATGTGGTTGCTTTAGAGCAAACCGTCGCCTCGTTAGAAACTGACAAAGCCAGTATGGACTTGCCTTCGACTGCCCAAGGCACGGTACAGCAAGTGTATATTAAGGCGGGCGATAAAGTGTCGGAAGGTTCTTTGGTGGCAACCATCTTAGCCAGCAGTGACCAAACCGCAGCCCCTGCGCCAGCCGCAGCTAGCCCAGAACCCGTAGCTGCACCCGCCGCAGTGGCTGTAGTCGCGCCAGCAGCAGCGCCAGCCCCAGCGCCTGTAGCGGTCAAACCCGCCCCTGCGCCGATCGCTGCGCCAGCCGCTAGCAGCCATGAACACGCCGTCAACATCGCCCATGCTTCGCCTTCGGTGCGTTTGTTTGCGCGGGAGTTGGGTGTGGATGTCAGTAAAATTAAGGCAGGTACAGGCCGTAAAGGCCGCATCTTAAAAGACGACGTTAAAAACTTCGTCAAAAAAGTCATGGCCGAAGGCGTTGCCAACACCGGGGCTGGCATACCCAGCATTCCGGCGGTGGATTTTACCCCGTTTGGTGAAACTGAAATCTTAAAGCTCAGCAAAATCAAACGCCTGACCGGACAAAACCTAAGCCGCGTGTGGCTGAATTTGCCCTTGGTGACTTACCACGAAGAAGCCGACATTACCGATATGGAAGCCTTCCGTAACGCCTTGAATGCCGAAAAGGCCAAAGGCGAAGTCAAAATCACCGGCTTGATGTTTATCATTAAGGCGATGGTTGCCGCGATGCAGCAATTCCCCAGTTTTAACTCATCCTTATCCGCCGATGGCGAAAGCCTGATCCTAAAAAAATACTTCAATATCGGCATCGCCGTCGATACGCCCAATGGCTTGGTCGTGCCGGTATTGCGTAATGTCAACACCAAAAGCATTAACGAACTGGCTATCGAACTCGCCGAAAAAAGCGAAAAAGCCCGTTTGGGTAAATTGCTGCCCGCCGACATGCAGGGCGGTTGTATGACTATTTCCAGCTTGGGCGGTATTGGCGGCACAGCGTTTACGCCTATCGTCAACGCCCCCGAAGTGGCGATTTTGGGTGTCACCCGCGCCAAAATGCAGCCCGTATGGAACGGCAAAGAATTTGTCCCCCGCCTGATGTTGCCTTTGGATATTACCTACGACCACCGCGTCATTGATGGTGCAGAAGGTGCGCGGTTTATGGCAGTCCTTAAACAAAACCTCGGCGACATCCGCCGTTTGTTGCTTTAATGGAGGCCAACAAGATGAGTACCGACGTTATACATGCAGAAGTATTAGTATTGGGCGGTGGCCCGGGCGGTTATAGTGCCGCGTTTCGTGCCGCCGATTTAGGCAAGCAAGTGGTGCTGATAGAACGCTATCCGGTATTGGGCGGCGTGTGCCTAAACGTGGGTTGCATCCCCTCCAAAGCCTTGCTCCATGCCGCACAAATCATCCATGAAGCCGAAGAGTTCGAGCAACACGGGGTCAGTTTTGGCAAACCCACTATAGACATCGACAAAATCAGGTCTTGGAAAGAAAGCATCACCAAAACCTTAAATGACGGTTTGGCGGGCTTGGTGAAACAACGCAAAGTCACGTTAATTCAAGGCACAGGCAAATTTACCTCGCCTGAAACCGTGGAAGTGCAAACCGAAACAGGTGTCACGACGATCCGATTCGATCAAGCCATCATCGCCGCTGGCTCGCATCCGACCAAAATCCCTATTTTTCCCCACGACGACCCGCGCTTGTGGGATTCAACCGATGCTTTGGAATTAACAACCATCCCCAAAAAATTGTTGATAGTCGGTGGCGGCATTATTGGTTTGGAAATGGCCACGGCTTACCATGCGTTTGGTTCGGAGATCAGCGTTGTCGAATTGATGGATCAAATCATCCCAGGCTGCGACAAAGATTTAGTCACCCCATTACAACGGCGCATTAAAAAACAATACGCCAACATCTGGCTAGAAACCCGCGTCACCTCTATCGAATCGCACGCCGAAGGCTTAAAAGTCTTTTTCGACGGCAAAGGCGCACCCGAATCCGAGTTCTTCGATGCCGTGTTAGTTGCAGTTGGTAGACGGCCTAACGGCAAACTCATCAATGCCGAATTGGCGGGCGTAAACGTAGATGCCCAAGGTTTTATCGCCGTAGACAAACAACAACGCACCAATGTCAGCCATATTTTTGCGATTGGCGACATCGTCGGCAACCCCATGTTGGCGCACAAAGCCGTACATGAAGGTAAAGTCGCCGCCGAAGTGGCAGCGGGCTTAAAAGCAGGTTTTGATGCCCTGACCATTCCGTCCGTGGCTTATACCGACCCTGAAATCGCTTGGATGGGCCTGACCGAAAACCAAGCCAAACAACAAGGCATAGAATACGACAAAGCCGTATTCCCGTGGGCGGCTAGCGGACGGTCTTTGTGTTTGGGACGTAAAGAAGGCTTGACCAAAATCCTGTGCGAAAAAGGCACCGGACGTTTATTAGGTACAGGCATCGTCGGCCCTAACGCGGGCGAATTGATTTCCGAAGCGGTGCTGGCCTTAGAAATGGGCGCCGATGCCGAAGACATCAGCCTGACCATCCACCCCCACCCGGTACTGGCAGAAACTTTCGGCTTTGCTGCGGAAATGATTACCGGGACGATTACAGACTTGTAT
>JABFST010000093.1 GCA_013140465.1 Methylococcaceae bacterium | reverse complement strand
CTACCGCGTCGCCCAACGCTTTACCCGCCACACCTTGGTGCAAGTCAAACTGGAAACCGGACGCACCCATCAAATCCGCGTCCACATGGCGCACATCCGCTTTCCCTTATTGGGCGACCAAGTCTATGGCGGGCGTTTTCAAATGCCGCCGGATTGCAGCGAACAACTCGAAAAAGAATTGCGCAGCTTTAAGCGCCAAGCTTTGCATGCCGCCAAGCTGGGCTTAAAGCATCCGCTGACTGATGAGTATCTGGAATGGGAACAACCCATGCCGGATGATATGGTGCGCCTATTAGCCGCATTGGCCGATAATGAACAAAAATAAGCACATACTCGTCCCCGAGTGGCCCGCACCTGCCCGCGTCCACGCCGCCACGACCTTGCGTACAGGCGGCGTGAGCACAGGCGGTTTTGCCAGCCTCAATCCAGCCAGCCATGTCGGCGACAAGCCTGATCACGTTGCCGAAAATCGGCGCATTATTAAAGCGAGCTTAGGCTTGCCCGCAGAACCCGTGTGGCTAAACCAAACCCACAGCAATATTGCCGTTAGGGCCGACACCGCCGCACCCTTAACCAACGCTGATGCCAGCTATACCGATGCCGCCGATGTCGTGTGCGCGGTGCTGACCGCCGATTGTTTGCCGTTGTTGGCCTGTACCACCGATGGCTTGCAAATCGCCGCCATCCATGCGGGTTGGCGCGGCTTGTTGGCGGGCATTATCAGCACCACCGTAACCGCGATGCAGCCCCAAACCGAACTGCTCATCTGGTTGGGGCCGGCCATAGGGCCGCAGTGTTTTGAAGTCGGTGACGAAGTCCGCGACTTGTTTGTAGCCAAAACCCCTGCGTTTGCCGAAGCTTTTACCGCCCACAGCCCCGGCAAATGTTTGGCAGACATCTACCAGCTGGCCCGCATTGAACTGGCAAGCCTAGGCATCAGCCAGGTTTTTGGCGGCAACCACTGTACCGTCAGCACGCCCGAACATTTTTATTCTTATCGCAGCAACAGCCAAACAGGCCGCATGGCGACCTTGATATGGCGAGATTAGCCCGTGCATTTATTAGTTTTTATCATTATTTTTACCGCCATAGGCGGCATCTTAAGCGTGTTAGCCGCCGCCGTGTTTTTATTGCTGAACGACCACCAGCGCAACGCGGTATTGCCGCATGGCATTAGCTTTGCCATCGGCGCGTTGTTGGCTGTGGCGTTTTGGGGGTTGATCCCTGAAGCCTTTGCCGCCGTTGATGCCAGCCAGTTCCAACACTTATCCGGCACTATCTTGGCGGGCATCCTAGGCTTTTTTGTGCTGGAAAAATTGCTGATTTGGCGGCATTGCCATTACGGCAGTTGTGAGGCGCATGGCGATGACCACCACAGCGACCCTCACGGACACAGCCATGCCCATAGCCACAGCCACGGCACGGCAAAATCGGCAGGGGCGCTGATTATTTTGGGCGACAGCATCCACAATTTTGTTGATGGCGTGCTGATTGCGGCAGCGTTTTTAACCGATGTGCAACTGGGCATCGTCACCAGCCTTGCCGTTGCCGCCCATGAAATCCCCCAAGAAGTGGGCGATTTTGCGATTTTGTTGGACAGCGGCTATTCCAAAAGCAAAGCCTTGTTATACAACATCTTAGCCAGCCTAGGCACGGTGTTGGGCGGGGTGTTGGCGTATTTTTGCCTGGAAGACTTGCACGCGTTATTGCCGTATTTTTTGGCCTTGGCGGCGTCTAGCTTTATCTATATCGCGGTTGCCGACCTTATCCCGTCGCTGCACACCAAAACCGACATGAAAACCTCTTTACAGCAAATCGCCTTGATTGCCGCCGGGGTGGTGTTGATTTGCACGTTACATAATGTTGCCCATTCCTTACTTTAAAACTGTTCCAAGACTAAGGGTCTATTGCCTATAAGTTTTAGCGGACAGCACTTGTTTTACGCGTTTTAAAACCTATATTGTCTAGCACCCATTTCGTACTTATTCACCCCCCTTGAAAAAGGGGGAGAGTTTGCGAGGGGGCTGAGGGGGATTATTAAATAATCCTCCCCTAACCCCTCCTTATTAAGGAGGGGGACTGAATGTTTACCCCATTTCTAACGATTTATGGTGAATCCTGATGCACGCCCGATTAGTCAAACCGTTGTTATTGATGTCTTTACTGTCTTTGTCTGGCTTACTGCCCGCAGTAGCGGGGCCTTTGCCGCCGTTTGTCAACGGACAGGCATTGCCGTCGCTAGCGCCTATGCTAGAAACTAGTATGCCCGCCGTCGTGAATATATCAACCTCCACCAACATCCAGGTCAACGATAACCCTTTAATGCAAGACCCGTATTTTAGGCAGTTTTTTGATGTGCCTAGCCCATCCCGTCAGCAGCAAAAAAACAGCTTGGGTTCGGGTGTGATTATTGACAGCAAACAAGGTTTGGTGCTGACCAATAACCATGTGATAGACAAGGCCGATAAAATTAAGGTCACGCTAACCGATGGTCGCCAATTGAATGCGGAATTGGTCGGCACTGACCCTGAAGCCGATATTGCCGTCATCCGCATCCCGGCGCAAAACCTCACGCAATTGCCGATTGCCGACTCCAGCCAATTAAAAGTCGGGGATTTTGTCGTAGCGATAGGCAATCCCTTTGGTTTGGGGCAAACCGTCACGTCCGGCATTATCAGCGCGTTGGGGCGTTCGGGTTTGGGCATAGAGGGTTATGAGGATTTTATCCAAACCGATGCCTCGATTAATCCGGGCAATTCCGGCGGCGCACTGGTCAACTTAAGAGGCGAGCTGATTGGCATGAATACGGCAATTCTTGCCCCCACAGGCGGCAACGTGGGCATAGGCTTTGCCATCCCGACCAATATGATTATGCCGATTAAAGACTCGCTGGTTAAGCATGGCGAAGTGCGGCGCGGCTTGTTGGGGGTGTCCACCCAAGACTTGACCCCCGAACTGGTGGCGGCATTTAATTTGGACAATAAGCAGGGTGCGGCAATTAACCGCATTGAAAATGACTCGCCCGCCGCCAAAGCAGGTTTAGAACCTGGCGATGTGATAGTCGCCGCCAATAACCGCCCCGTTAAAAATAGCCAAGACATACGCAATATAGTTGGCTTATTACAAATTGGTGATAAGGTGACTATTGATTACTATCGTGGCAACGAGAAAAAATCGGCGGTAGCCGTGATAGGCGAACAGGAGCAAACCTTGTTGGCGGGCGAAAAACTGCATAGCTTGCTGCAAGGCACTATTTTGGGCGCAACCCAAAAAGATCAGGTGGAAGGGGTGTTGATTGAAAAAATCCACACCTCGTCTTATCCGTGGCGGGTAGGTTTGCGTCCGGGGGATATTATTGTTTCGGCTAACCGTTACCGTACCCACAACCTTGATGAGCTAAAACAAGTCGTCGATCCTAACAGCCCGTTGCTGATTAACCTACAGCGCGGACAGGAAGGTTTTTTTGTGGTGTTAAGATGACGAGACTGTGAAAGTATTTCAAATACTCACAAAAAGGTGTTTTTTATTTTCGTAAGCCTTTGTTTTAAGTAGAGACTGGAGTGAAAACACATGTTTTTTCACTCCGATGAGCAAGCTTACGTTAATTCTTTCACAATCTCTGACGCTAGCCTAGCCCTTTATCTACAGCTTTTATCTTATAGCGGGTGTCGCAAAAGCTAGGTTAGGCTGTTACGACACCCGCCTCAGCAGAACCTTCAATGA
>JABFST010000278.1 GCA_013140465.1 Methylococcaceae bacterium | reverse complement strand
GCGCAAAGTGATTTCCAGCACGCGGATACCGCCAGCCACCAAGGCTTTCGCCAAGGGTACTGCGTCGTCGAGGTTTTGGATGACCATAACGGGCATGACAGGGCCTGCGTTTAAAACGTCTTTGGGTTGGATTTTCCAGTGGGATGTGTTCATAATTTTGAGTTGGGTTGTGTAGGGTTAGCATAGCAACGCTGGAGCGTTGCCGGATTCATTCCCACGCAGAGCGTGGGAACGATAGTAAAGGTAGTAGACACATCGTTCCCACGCTCCGCGTGGGAATGCCGCCCCAGACGCTCCAGCGTCTTCTTACCAAGGATCAATTTCAATAAGGCTTTCTAAGCCCGCATAATGACTGGCACTTGAATCACACCAATGTTCGGGCAAACGAACATAACCGCGTTTTACCGGATTGGCATGGATATTCATCGTTCCCACGCTCCGCGTGGGAATGCCGCCCCAGACGCTCCAGCGTCTTCTTACCAAGGATCAATTTCAATAAGGCTTTCTAAGCCCGCATAATGACTGGCACTTGAATAACACCAATGTTCGGGCAAACGGACATAACCCCGTTTTACCGGATTAGCATGAATATAAGCCAACTTTTCACGCATCATCGCTTCACTAAATATAAGTTCAGCATGTACACCTTCTTGCCAAAACTGATATTCCCGGTCGGTTTTGTGCGCCCGTTTGGCAAAGCGTAACCGCGATAACAAGCGTTCGGCATGATGCAGCTCAAGATAATCCAGTATTTGCCTTGCGGTATAAGATTTAAAGCCATGCACACACTTGTTCAAATCGTTCGCTTGGGCAATAAAGTGTAAATGGTTTTCTAAAATAACGTAACCGTAGAGCTTTAGGGCAGCATGTTCCCGTTGGTAACGCCAGCAATCCAGCACTATCTGCATGGTGTCAGGGCGGGTAAAAACTGGCAGCCATTCCAGTACCGTACACGTCATAAAGTGTGGCTTATCGGCTTCGGTAATGGTGTAGCGGCTTCTGCCCATAGTGCTTTTTCATGGCCTAGGCAACGCTGGAGCGTTGCCGGATTCATTCCCACGCGGAGCGTGGGAACGATGAGTTTCTTTTTTTAACTTAAAGCTAGTGGCACGAACCATCAAAACGGTGTAGCCATTTGTGTTAATGATGCAACTGCTCAAACTCCTTAAGCATTTCTGCCCGCAATATGGCATTCATTTGGTTTTGATAGCCTTTACCTTTGGATTTTAACCACAACAAAACGTCGGTATCGACACGCACGGTAGTGGTTGTTTTGCTTGGCTTGTAAAAAGGATTGCGCACTGCATTTTGCCAAAACTCTTCGGTCAAAGGCGGGATGTCACTATAATCAATTGCCTCATCTGGCATGGCTTTTAATGCGGCGATTTCTGCTTGTTGTTGCACAGTCAGCGTAGCGGCTACATTTAGTGAAAAATACTGGTCATCTAATGGCTTGTTCATAACGTTTTCTCTCTTTAGGGTCTGCGCGTCTTGCGGAGATAATCCGAATGATTTCTGTATCGTTGTTTTCTTCAGTGGTATGTGCGGCAAGCAAGAGTAAACAACCATCAACCATGCCGATAGTTTGCCATCGGTATTCGCCATTCTCGATACGATCTTGATAGGCCAGGGCAAACGGGTCGGCAAAAATGCGTGTTGCCATCTCAAAGCTAATCTGATGTTTTTGCAAATTGCGTACTGCCTTATGCTCGTCCCATACAAATTTTATGTTCATAATAGCAATATTTCATTATCCCCACGCGCTGCGCTTAAGGCGTTTACCAAACTTAGACTTAGTATTCCCAGTTTTATCGCTTACAAGGCAACGTCTAAAGCCGTTGCACTCCGACTGGATTGCCTTAAACGTAGGTGGCTGAGCGCATGGGAATGATGCTTTAATCTACCCCTCAATCACAAACAAACAAATTACTCGCCCCAGTTTCCGCCGAAGACGCATTCAAGCGGAAACGTCCGAACATTTCCCGACCCATACCGTAATGGTGGTTTTTGGCGCGATTGGGGATGGCGACGCGGGCGTTAAATTCGGTTTCGCTGACCAACACATTAACATCGCCAGTTTGCAAGTTGAGCGAAATAATGTCGCCGTCCAACACTTTTGCCAAGGGCCCGCCCGCTTCACATTCGGGGCATAGATGGATCACCGAAGGGACTTTGCCTGATGCACCGGACATGCGCCCGTCGGTCACTAACGCCACTTTAAAGCCTTTGTCTTGCAATACGCCTAATGGGGGCGTGAGTTTGTGCAGTTCTGGCATACCGTTGGAGCGTGGGCCTTGGTAGCGGATGACGGCAACAAAGTCTTTTTCCAGTTCGCCGCGTTTAAACGCCGCGAGCATGTCTTCTTGGTCGTCAAAGACCACTGCTGGGGCTTCGACGATTTGGTGGTCTTCGGAGACGGCGGACAATTTCGAGATGCCACGCCCCAAGTTGCCGTGCATCACATGCAAACCGCCCCCGGTGGCGAACGGTTTGGCGACCGTGCCTAATACCTCGGTGTCTAACGATGTTTCGGGTACGGGTTCCCAAACCAATTGCCCGTCGATCAGTTTGGGTTCTTGGGTGTAGTTGTTCATGCCGCGTTGGTCGGCAACGGTGAGGATGTCTTCGTGCAACAAGCCATTGCGCAACAGTTCGGCAATCAACACGCCCATGCCACCTGCGGCTTGGAAGTGGTTTACGTCGGCTGGGCCGTTGGGGTAGATTTTGGCGATTAACGGGACGGCTTTAGACAGCTTATCGAAATCATCCCAGTTCAGCACGATGCCCGAGGCGCGCGCAATCGCGATCAAGTGCATGGTGTGGTTAGTCGAGCCACCTGTTGCCAATAAACCAATCACCGCGTTGACGATGGCTTTTTCTGAGACCATGTGCGCGATAGGGCGGTAATCATCACCTAAGGCGGTGAATTTTAATACTTGTCTGGCGGCGGCTTGGGTCAGTTCATCGCGTAAGGGCGTGTAGGGGTTGATGAAAGAACTGCCGGGCAAATGCAGCCCCATAATTTCCATCATCATTTGGTTGCTGTTGGCAGTCCCGTAAAAAGTGCAGGTGCCGGGGCTGTGATACGACGCTGATTCGGCTTCCAGCAATTCTTTACGGCCTATTTTGCCAATCGCGTAGGCTTGGCGGGCGCGGGCTTTTTCTTTGTTGGTCAAGCCGCTGGGCATAGGGCCTGCGGGGACGAATAGGGCGGGCAAATGCCCAAAGCTGAGTGCGCCTATCAATAAGCCCGGGACGATTTTGTCGCAAACACCCAAGTACAAAGCACCGTCAAACATATTGTGGCTCATGCCGATGGCGGTGGTCATGGCGATTAAGTCGCGGCTGAACAGCGACAATTCCATGCCCGGTTGGCCTTGGGTAATGCCGTCGCACATCGCAGGTACGCCGCCCGCAACTTGGGCAACACCGCCCGCCGCACGGATGGCGGCCTTGATTAAATCAGGCGCATCTTTGTACGGTTCGTGTGCCGACAACATATCGTTGTACGAGGTGATGATGGCGATATTGGCTTTTTGGTCGCCCGTCAGATCGGCTTTTTCTGCCGCACTACACGCCGCAAAACCATGTGCCAAGTTGCCACAGCCCATGCCGGAGCGGATGGGGCCGTTTTTGGCAACGCCGTCGATATATTTAAGATAGGCAGAGCGGGTGGGATGACTACGCTCGATGATGTCTTGTGTCACTTTTTCAATGATAGGGTGCATAGTAATTCCTCAATAGTTAAACGGATTCTGGTCATTCTTCCCAAGCACGACCGTCTCTGGCGATCAGTGCTACCGAGGCCACCGGGCCCCAAGTGCCTGCGGCATACGGTTTGGGCGTGTCTTTATAATGGTGCCAAGCCTTTTGGATGGAATCGACCCAAGTCCAAGCTTGTTCAATTTCTTCGCGGCTTAAGAACAGCGTGGGATTGCCGCGCATGGCTTCCAGCACCAGTTTTTCGTAGCCGCCGAAAATACGGCTTTTTTTGAAAGCATCAGAAAAACTTAAGTCCAGCTTGGTTTTTTTCAGCTTGATGTGTTCATCAATGCCCGGGATTTTGTTAAGCATCTCAATTTCTACGCCTTCGTTGGGCTGTAGGTGGATGATGAGCTTGTTTTGCGGCAAATCGCGGAAGCTGTCGGTAAAGATGTTATGCGGCAGCTGTTTAAAGTAGACCACAATTTCGGTGCGTTTACCCGTCAGGCGTTTGCCTGTGCGCATGTAAAACGGTACACCCGCCCAACGCCAGTTGTCGATGTCCACGCGTAAGGCAACAAAACTTTCGGTGGTGCTTTCGGTGTTGGCGCCTTCCTCTTCTAAATAACCGGGTACGGCGTCGCCTTTGATATAGCCTTTGGTGTATTGCCCGCGCACGGTTTTTTCTTCGACGTTATGGCTCGTAATCGGGCGCAGGGCTTTAAGCACTTTAATCTTTTCGTTGTGGATGCTTTCGGCTTCTAGGTTGACCGGCGGCTCCATCGCAATAAACGTTAAGATTTGCAGCAAATGGTTTTGCAGCATATCGCGCAATTGTCCGGTTTTATCAAAATAATCCCAACGGCCTTCAATGCCCACTTCTTCGGCAACGGTAATTTGGATATGGTCGATGGTGTTGTGGCTCCAATTGGTGGTGAAAATGGAGTTGGCAAAACGCAAGGCCAGCAAATTCAGTACGGTTTCTTTGCCGAGATAATGGTCGATGCGGTAAACCTGCTGTTCTTTAAACACACTCGCGACCACATCGTTGATTTCGCGTGAGGATTTTAAGTCGTGACCGATAGGTTTTTCCATGACCATGCGCGAGCTGTCGGTCAGCACGCCCGATTTCGCCAGCCCTTGGCAAATGCTTTTGAACAAGAATGGCGACACCGCAAAATAGTTGACCATGATGCGGTGTTTTTGGTCGATGACCGCATTGAGTTGATGGTATTCATCCAACTGCATCAAATCGATTTTTAAGTACGAAAGCCGCGCTGAAAAGCGCTGCCAAACAGCCTCGTCGATGTCGTCACTCAAGAACGCCTGCAAGCTATTGTGGGCAGTCTCGATAAATTCGGCATTGTCCATGACGTGGCGGTCTACGCCGATGATGCGCGTGTCGGGTTCAATAAAATTGGCATTTTCCAGCCGATACAAGGAAGTGATGAGCTTGCGTTTCGATAAGTCGCCCAAGGCACCATAAATTACTAAATCACAGGGCTTAAAAGTATTTTTGTCGTTCATTATGTAGGTTGTTGAGTCAGGTGTTTGCAGCAAACGTTAAGGTAAACAAGGTGGAGGATTGCGGAATTTTCGATTTTATTATCGCAGAATTCGGCGGCGTATGTCGGATTGATTGCGTTGCTAAGGGTTGATTTGCCTCGATTTGTTTCGGTTAGGGCGAGGTTTGGAAACCTATCTGGGGGTATTCGTGTTGATAGCACAGTGCGCCCGATAAATCATGTCGAATCGAAACTTATTGACAGGCAAGCAAAACCGCCCTTATAGTATCGACTCGCCATTATCTTGCATAAGCACTAACCGCTGTAACGCAAGCACTGGCGGATATTGATAGCTGACCGAACTGCCAGTAGAGACTGGAGTGAAAAAACATGTGTTTTCACTCCGATGAGCAAGCTTACGTTAATTCTTTCATAGTCTCAGTAGCCCTTCCACCAAGGCTAGGCGTTTTGCTCATCTGAATTTCTGGCCCAACCGCACATCAGCCGGATGTGCTTATACGCGTAAGGTGATTGAAATGACTGAAGAAACTGCACAAAAAGATAGGTTTTGGCTGTATGTAGGCATTGCCGTGTTTGTAATCGTGGCGGGCATATTGCTGATTAAGCAAAGCGAAAACGACAAATTTGCCCCGATTAAGCAACAAGTTGAAGAAGAAAACGCACTCATGAACATTCGGGTATTGAACTGACTTGGCAGCTTTTGCTTATGCCTTTGGCTGGCAACATCCACATAATAATAACAGAGGAGACCCTCATGAAGCTTAAATTACACGGCTTAGTGCTAAGCTTAGCATTTTTTTCGGGTACGGTGATGGCAACAGAATATATTTATCGGGATTTAATGGCTAACACCTTGCCATCGCCCGGATGTAGCACGCAAGCAGAAGCATCAGCCGCTGCCGCTAAACCCTATAACATTAAAAACTACAGCAAAAAATTTTGCCAAACCCAAGGTTATGGATGGCATGTGGAAGCGGTGAAAGACAAGGGCAAAGTCGTGTGCAACAGCTGTGGCAACAACAGCGGCAACACCCAATGCCATTTGGAAGATGTGGTCGTCACTTGCAAACGCATTAAACCGGGTTCGGTGGGGATGTTGCCGGGTAAAAGCTGAGTCGTTGTAAACATTCAGTTCCCCCTCCTTAAAAAGGAAGGGTTATGGGGAGGTTTATTTAACCTCCTCCTATTCAAGGGGCATAAGTATCTAAACAAGTTTGAGCAAGTTATAAAAGCACCGTCATACTGGCATGGATGCCAGACAAATCCGCCGGGAGCGGATTTGCATTAACCCGTTAGGGTGCAGGGCAGGATAGCCCTGCATGAATCCAGTCACACGGATGTGAGTGTTCACTATGACGGCAATGCTTAATCAAGCACTTACAGCTTCCCGAAGCGACCGTCCGTGGCACTAGATTCGCTATGCGCTCTAACGAGTCCGGCATCCATGCCGGAATGACGGACTAATGACTTGTGTAGATACTTATGATTCAAGGGGTGGGGTGAAAAAGTACGATTGGTTTATGTCCCAATAGCGTCACTTTAGCGGCAGGATAGACCTGCGAGGTTTATAAAACCTCGCAGGTCTATGGCTGTTGCCTACAACTCATGAGCAGTTATAGGTGTATTTTTTGTGGGGGAGGTTTAGCTTTGCAGTCAGGGCTAAAGCCTCTCCTACATGAATGCTTTCATAGTCGCGTCAGCGTAGTGGCATTTCTGGCGCATCGTGGGTGCGGTGTGCCGGAAACAGCCGTTTTCACTGGCGTTCAAACGGCCTTATTCCGGCCTACTAGGCTAGCCCAAACAATTAAGCAAGGCAATTACTCGGTGGGTTATTTGGGCAAGCACCACCCCATTGCTTGCCTGATGGTTTCCAGTTTGTAGGGAAGTTACCGCAATTACTTGTGCATTTGTATTGCCTACAAACATCAGATCCACCTTGATCATAAGTTAAACATTGGTATTTCGTAGCAGCCTTCGCCGCTGCTGATGCGGTGTTTATGCAGTCGGTGGTGGGGGTGTAGGTGTAAGTGGTGCCGGGTTTGGGGTGTAGCGTGCTGAGGCGTTGGGTGAATTTTTCAAACGCGGGAATCGTGGCACTAGGGCTGGCTTGGACACAGCCGGAAAAACCGCCTTCTATGCCGTAATTGTAAACCACAAATTTATCGATGACATTTTTGGCCACCGCATCGCCAATAATATGCCGCAATTTGCGGTAAGCCTTATTGTCTATGCCCGTGCCGATACTGCCTATGGCTATTTCCACGGCAGACAATTCAGCGGGCAGGGTCGTGACGGGTATATCGTCTGCAAAAGTATAAGGGCTGGCGAAAATAGAGCTTGCCAGTAACAGAAACCGAATAAATTGACGCATTGTTTGCTCCTATTAAAATCTTAAGGCAATGGCTACGCCGATGAGTAAATATTCAGTCCCCCTCCTTAAAAAGGAGGGGTTAGGGGAGGTTTTTTGAATAACCCCCCTCAACACCCTCGCAAGCTCTCCCCCTCTTTTCAAGGGGGGAGAGCTTGCGAGGAGGCCTGAATAAGTACGGCGAGATTATTCTGCCCCTCAGCTAGAGTACTTATTCAGGCTCCCTCGCAAGATCTCCCCTCCTTTTAAGAAGCGGGACTGAATGTTTACCTGCTATAGCGGTTAATACATAAACACCAATAATCATTTATTGGCGGGGGACTGAACAATATAAAGATAGCCAAGGTGATTAGCGTATCGAAAAGCCCAGTAGGCCGAATAAGCCGCTATTCGCATAAGCAAAGTGCAGATTACGGCATACGTCGGTGCGGTGTGCCGTAACCTTGCGTTTTCACATACGTTTAACGGCCTTATTCCGGTTTACTAGGCAGGAAACAAAAGTGTAGCGGATGGTTTTGGATAAGGGCAAGCCGTTTAAAATTGGCAGCCCTTACCGTTGTTGGGCAATATACTAGCCCAAACAATTAAGCAGGGCAGTTGCTAGGCGGCTTATTGGGGCATGCACCATTCCATTCCTTACCCGATGGTTTCCAGTTAGTAGGAAAGTTACCGCAATTGCTTGTGCATTTATATTGCACACAAGCATCAGAGCCAAGTTGATTATAAGTGTAACATCTGTATTGAGTTGCTTGCATGATGGTTGCACCTATCACCAAAACGGCAAAAGTATAAAGCAAGCCGAATCTTTTGAGATGGTTTTTTATTTTGCTAGGATTTATCCAATGGGTTTCCGTAGCTGGATAATCAGTAATTATTTTATTCCCTAATTTTAGTGTATTCATAGTAGCAAGTATCCAAAAATAAAAAGGCATTTTTATAATTTATAAAGAAATAACCTTAGTCTATAAAAATAGCTTTTAGTGCCCTTAACGCCACACTAAAAAGCCAGTGTTATTTTAGAAAAAATTAAACGGCTAGGTGCAAATAAAACTTCATTCGCATTAATCGTAGTATTTTGATAATTAAAACGGGTATCTAAAACATTATTTACACCTACGCTAATCATGCCATATCTTTTAGGCAAGCGATAGCTTAGGTTTAAATCCAACAAATAAAAATCTGATACCCCGAATGATTGTGAATTATAGACTGAACTTTCTTGGAACAGCCCTGACTGATGGGTGAGTGTGTTCTTTATTTTTAAGGACAACCCATTAGAACTAAACAGATTAATTGTTATCGGTATCCTATGGGTTTGGGCAATATGAAATAATCCTGACGAATCAACATCAAAAACTAAGTTATTCTGATCAATCCGCTCATAAAAATACTCCGTATTTATTGTGAGATAGTTTGTTATAGCGTAATAAATGTATGCCCTAGCCAGTTGTTCTGACTTATCCACTAGCTCCGTATCACCGACAGGGACATCTAATTTTCTTTCCGAATACTCTACACCGACTGCCAAATCTTGATTCAGCTTATGGTCTATGCCCACGCCATAACGCCAGAACACGCTACGGTCACGGTCATCGTATAATTGGTTAAACCCAGCCACTTGTGTAGGCTCTAAGGTTTGGTTTTGGGTACGCGTAAAGCTCATCGCCCTGAACGCAGCTGCGCGTAAGGTAGTCGAAGACCAAGGGTTCCATTCTATGCCTAATTTAGGGTGCACTAAATTCTTTTCATAGTCATTTTTAGCGACGGTTTGATTATAAAAATCAGCACTAAATCCCGCAGTCGCACGCAAAGCATTATTAATATTAAACTTAGTATAATTATAAACATTGGCCTTGCTTATATCCGAAACGTTAGGCTTAAGCGTTCTAGGAAAACCCAAGAAAAAGCCTTGGTTCTTCGCTTCTTGGTCGATATAGCCAAAGCCAGTCAGCATATTAAAGCCAGATTGCGTGTAATTATGCTGCAATTCAGAAATAGTGCCTGTTTGCTTTGATACCAAGTCATCACCCTTAGAATGGATGCCTTCTTGGTCGATATTAATATCCTGATAAATGAACGAGCCTATCAAAGTAGACTGCGGGCTAAACACATAACGCCCACCTAAGCGATAAGTGTCTATATTGGATTTTTTACTAAAGCTGTCGGAAAAATTGCTGTTATAAAAATTTTGTGTCAAATCGCCGTTATAGCGTTCTTCATGCCTAAACTCGCCTTGCAAATTGAGCTTTTCAGTGACACGCGCTTGTAAAAACGCGTTATAAAGGTCTTTTTTAAGGAAATTGTTGTCCCTAAAGCCGTTGGTTTCGTAATGAAATTGGCCTAAGCTAAACGAGATGTTGTCGTATAAGCCTGATAAGGCCACGTTGTCGCCATAAGTGTTGTTGCCGCCGACCAAACCCGAGGCTTGCAGGGCATAGCGGTTGTATTCAAATAAAGGGTTGTATTCGTTGTAGCTAAAATCAGAGGGCCCTAGGCTGTTTAAGATAAACAGGTTGGTTTCTGCCAAATTGGGTTGTATTGGCGTAATGTTGACAGGTTGCAGCAATTGCGATTGCAGCAATTCGCTCACCCGGGCAAATTCGTGGCGGGGCAAGGCTGCGTAGTTGTCCGCCAATAAACGGTGCGCCGAGTAATTGCTGGGATCTTGGTTGACCGATTTCCAGCCTTCTAGCAAACCCAGTTGTTGAAAGCCCAAATCGTTGTAGATACGTGCTTGGGCGGCACTTCTGGCGGCCTGATCTTTGTCCAACAACAAGCTAGAGCGATAGATGGCGCGGTTGTCGTTTAAGGCCATTGCTTGCTGCATGTCGTGCAGGGCTTCGATTGGGCGGTTGGTGGTTTGTTTTAGCAGCGCGTCGTAAAACCAAGGCGTGGGATCTTTGCTGTCTAGGCTTTTGGCGAGCTTAAATTCTGTATCTGCGTAGTCTTTGTTGCGCAATTCGTAATAGGCTTTGCCTAAATAGCTGCGGGCTATGGCACTGTCTGGGCTTAGGTTGACGGCGGCTTCGAGGTCTTGCTTGCCTGCTTGGAGCTTGCCATTGCGGATTTTAGCCAAAGCCAAACCGATGCGCGGCAAAGGGTTGGCTGAATCGAGGGCGATGGCTTGGGTAAAGGTTTGTTCGGCTAGGTCGGCATGGACTTGTCCCAAATCGGCAAAGCCTTTTATGGTTTGGGTGTTGGCGAGTTTGGGGTTTAGGCTTTGGGCTGTTTGCGCCGATGCTAAGGCGGGTTCGTAATCGCCTGTGGATAGTTGCAGTTCGGCTAATCGGGCCCATGCCAGCGCGTTCTTGGGTGCCAATTCGGTGGCCCGTAGGCTAGCCTGTAAAGCAGCGGGTATGCGCATTAATGATTGTTGTGCGTAAGACAGCGCAATTTGTGCGGTGGCGGACTGCGGATCGAGCTGTACGGCTTGTTGGGCCGCAACCAGTGCATCTTGTTGTTGGTTTTTGGCGACGGCGATGATGGCTTGTAAGGCCAAGGCGGTGCTGTGGTTATGCTGGCTTTTTAGGGCTAGCTGTAGTTGTTCTTGGGCTTCGTCTACGCGGCCTACGGTCAGCAGCAATGAGGCTTTTACGGTCAGGTAATCTGTATCTTGGCTGTTACCGGCTACACCCGAAAGTTGTTCTAAGGCACGATGGACATCGCCTTGTTGGTAAGCCGCCAATGCAGATTTTATTTGGGCTTGGGTGCTTGCGTGCGGGTCTTGCAGGTCTATGACGGGCGGATAATACAAGGCCCATTGTACGGCGTCTTGGGGGCTAATCGTGAGGGTTTGCAAGTGTGGGCGTTGGTCTTTTTGCCCTATGCCAGTCTCGCCTTGATTAATAAGAATTTGTCCGTTGGCGTTGGTTGCGGCAACCGAACCGTCAAAGACGGTGACTTGGGTTTGTTGGTCGTCAACTGCGACCATAAACTCGGTGCCTCTGTGTACGGCGTTGATAAAGGGGGTTTGTACGTCCAGCGATTGGGTTTGGCGGCTGCGAAAATAAGCGATACCTTTTTTTATCTTTAAGAGGAAGGTGTCGGCAGGTTTTTCGGGTTCGGGAAAATCGAGGGTGGCGTTTTGGCTAAGATTGATGACGGCTTCGTTGCCTAGCACCAGCACGGCGCGGCTCCATCTTTCGGTGCGTACTCTGGCGCCAGTGCAAATAGTGTCGTTGAGGTGCAAATCCGTCCATACAGGCTTTTCTGCATATTGCGTATCAACTTTGCCTTCAACTGAGACCACTTTAGCCACCGGTTTTTCGCATGGATAGGATGCTTGCGCCCAGTATGGCACTAGCATTAGCAAGAGTAATGAATAATACTTAGGTTTCTGACGCATGTTAATTATTGTTGTGGTCGCCGAACGTGACTTACTCAAAACATGGCTTGTATTCTATGCGGAGTTTGTTATTTCGCGCAAGAGCTTAGGTAATATTACCTATTTCAATACGCGCCTCTTGACCTTTAGGTAGATTTTTGGGTATGGCGTTGATGCGCGTGCTTAAATAGTTGATATAAAAAAGTGTAGGGCCATCATTAGGATAGCTTTTTTTAATAGCTTCAAACGCAGCCAAGGCCAAAACCCATTGGTAGCCTTGGAATAACCTAAGGGCTTTAACAAAATCCCTGTTTAAGGTCAGCCACCGCCCGTCCATCCGCGATGAATAGCCGATGAGCTGGTAAATTTTGACGGGAAAAGTTTTGCCTTTGAGTATAAAAATCCCCATTTCCCGCGTATGGAACTGGTCTAGCCCTTCAATAACGGGTGCTGAGGCCAATATGTCAGTGCCTAAAAATTTATTGAGGCCCTCGATACGCGTAGAGGTGTTGATGATGTCGCCTATGGCGCGGTATTCGTAGTGGTCGGCGGCGCCGACATTGCCTAGGCGCATTTCCCCAAAGTGCAAACCTAAGCGGGTGCGGATGTAATGGGGCTGCGCACTGTTAAAATCAGCCACCGATTGTTTAATCGACAAGGCGGCATCGCACGCGTTGATGCGGTGTGTGCGTTCTATTTTAGGGGTGGCCCATAAGGCCAGCATCGCATCGCCTATCACGTCAGAGATGATGCCGCCCGTTTTTGCCACATGCGGAAAAATCACGCCATAATATTGGTTCATCAGCACATGCAGTTCATCGGGTGACATAGACTCCGACAGCGTGGTGTACTGCCCTGCATCGCTGGCTAGGCATACGCCTTGCATCAGTTCGCCAAAGCCATCCATAGCCTCGCGTTCGGGTTTACGCACGACGTTTTTGACAACATCATCAGGCAAATAAAAAGTAAATGCCTTGAACATATTGAATTGTTCTTTTTTGTTTTTTAGGTAATGCCCGCAGGTTGCCAAAAATAGGACGCTGGGCGTTTGCGCAAACAGAGGTATGAACAAAGGTATCCACAGGGCCGCACGCGAAAATTGGTAATAGGCAATACCGCCATATATGGCACTGAGGCAGAAAATCAGCATGACCGCATAACGGTAACGCAACAACCGGCAGATGACACCCAGCAACAACCCCCACAGTATCACCAAGGCGAGTTGTTGGTGCAAAGGCAAGATTTTTAGCCAACTGTTGTCAATGAGGTTAGCGACTGCAGTCGCGGCAATTTCAGTAGAGCTAAGGGCTTCGCCCGGATCATCGGCCAAATCGGTGTAAAAACCGTGATTGCGCTCGGGTTCTATATTGTCCGAATAGCCTATCATAACGATTTTGTTGTCGTAGACATTGGGGTTAAACGACAGGCTCGTCATCGCATCGGCAAAAGTGATGGTCTGTATGGCCCCGGATTTGCCGTAATGGTTAAAGTAGAGGATGTCTTGGCTGGTGATGAGCGCAAACCAAGCGCGCAACATGCGCTCTTTTTCCTGGCTGAAATTGGCAGAAACCAACAGGTCTTCAAAATGCCCGGGATCAATTTTTTTGGCAAAGACAGTGCGCAATTGGCGGGTGATGTCTTGGGTTTGGTAATGCCCAGACAGTTCGGCAAACTGTTTGGGCAAATTGACGACTAGGTCGGGGGCGATATGGTTTATCAGCTGTAAGAATTCGGGATAGGCTTGCCGTAAAACGTAACTTTGAAAAACGATGACCGGAAACGTGGGGATTTCCCCTGCACTGTTTTTGTAAGCCCAGAATTGTTTGACCGTAGATACGGTTTTAGGCAGCGGAAACGGCGCAACGCCTAGGGCGGCTTTTTCCAACACGACTAGCGGCTCGGTCAGGTATTCGTAGCGGTAATCGTAGCGGGGTTCGGAATTGGGGGGAATATATTGCTTTAGGTAGTTGCTAAGCACTACGTTTTTGCCCGCCACCATCATGTTTGCCATACGCCCATCGTTGTCTGGGTCGTGCGCCTCGCCAAAAAATATGTTGAATGCGATAATTGCGGCGTTCTTTTTGTTTATTTTGTCGATCTGTTGGGCAT
>JABFST010000199.1 GCA_013140465.1 Methylococcaceae bacterium | reverse complement strand
TCTAAACCCCGAAGCCGATCCCTTAGGGCGCGGCTACCATATTATCCAATCCAAAATAGCCATCGGTTCGGGTGGCGTATATGGCAAAGGTTGGTTGGGCAGCACGCAATCGGAACTGGAGTTTTTGCCCGAAAGCTCCACCGATTTTATTTTTGCGGTCTTTGCCGAAGAGTTTGGCTTGGCGGGCTGTTTGGGGCTGTTGGTGCTGTATCTGCTTATCATCAGCCGCTGTCTGTACATCGCCACGCAAGCGCAAGACAGCTATAGCCGCTTGTTGGCAAGCAGTTTGGCGTTTACGTTTTTTGTCTATGTCTTTGTCAATATTGGCATGGTCATCGGGATTTTGCCTGTCGTCGGCGTACCTTTGCCCTTAATCAGTTATGGCGGCACGTCGATTGTCACCTTGCTGGCAGGGTTTGGCATCATCATGTCTATCCACACACACCAAAAATTCCACTAATGTCTAAGCCATCCTACTTATTAATCGGCGCAATCTGTGCCGCTGCTTGGTCACTTGCCGCATGTACGCCAGCACTTAAGGATTACGCCCCAGTGCGTGCGTTTATAGACAACCTATCCGCCAAGCACCAGTTTAATCCAGACCAACTGGCCCAGTTGTTTGCCGAGGTTGAGATTAAGGACGACATCATCAAGCGCATGACCTCACCAGCCGAAGCCATGCCTTGGTACCGCTACCGCAAAATCTTCCTGACCGACGCGCGTATAGCGGGCGGGGTCCAATTTTGGCGCGACCATCAGGCCGCCTTAAGCAAGGTGGCACAGGCCACAGGCGTACCCGCAGAAATTATTGTCGCTATTATTGGCGTAGAAACCGCTTATGGCGCAAATACTGGCCATTATCGGGTGCTGGATGCCTTATCCACCTTGGCTTTTGCCTATCCGCCGCGCAGCGCGTTTTTTTTGGGGGAATTGGAAGAGTTTTTATTGCTGTGCCGCGAAGAGCATCTTAACCCGTTGCAGCCCACCGGTTCTTATGCGGGCGCAATGGGTATGCCGCAGTTTATGCCCAGCAGTTACCGCCACTACGCGCAGGATTTTGACAACGACCAGCACCGCGATATTTGGCACAACCCTGATGATGTGATTGCCAGTGTTGCCCATTATTTCATGCTCCACCATTGGCAAGCGGGCCAACCCATAGCCGAACGCGTAACCGTGTTGCAGCCCGCCAAACCCTACCAACACGCATTATCAGGCGACCTTAAGCCGGACTTAAGACTTGCCGAGTTAGAATCACTCAACTTAAAAATTGCCCAGCCACTCTCGCCAGACACCAAAGTCAAATTAATGGCCTTTGTGCAGCAACCCTTGGCAGCAGTAAGCAACACCGAACTCTGGGCTGGATTTGATAACTTTTATGTCATCACCCGTTATAACCACAGCCCCTTATACGCACTAGCCGTTTATCAGCTAAGTCTTTCTATCTTAAACAAAAAAGATACCTTCCCATGATACGAA
Organism: Methylococcaceae bacterium; assembly: GCA_013140465.1. Taxonomy (GTDB): domain Bacteria; phylum Pseudomonadota; class Gammaproteobacteria; order Methylococcales; family Methylomonadaceae; genus Methylobacter_C. Next base: position 2,247 of record JABFST010000199.1, on the reverse strand, counting down.
TCCTAGCGGCACTTATGATCCTCACGCTGAATGCGTGTTCCACCCAACTGACCAAAAGCACCGATACCCAATATGCTTTGGTCGCCCCTGAACAGGCCGCACAACCGCTATACAGCTACCATCCTGCCGCGCCAGCCCCGAACAATGACTGGCCCTACCCGCAAGAAGGCATATTCCCCAGCATTAGCCGCTACATTAAACAAGGTATTGCGTCTTGGTACGGCCCTGGCTTTCATGGCAAAAAAACCGCAACAGGCGAAATTTTTGATATGTTTGCCTTAACCGCCGCCCACAAAACCCTGCCTATCCCCTGCTATGCAGAAATCACTAATCTGGAAAACAACCGCAGTATCGTCGTGCGCATCAACGACCGCGGCCCGTTTGTGCGTAACCGCGAATTGGACTTATCATACGGCGCGGCAAAAACCTTAGACATGGCTCAAGACGGCACAGGCAAAATTGAAATCAAAACCCTGACCGACACCCAAGCCTTACCCAAGCTGCACGAACTCGCCCTAGCCCAAGAACAAGACGTTTATTTGCAAATCGGCAGTTTTGGCAGCGTTAAAAAAGCCCTGCAACTTAAAGACAAAATCGCTGGCCTAGACTTACCCGAACCCGACATCCGCCCATCGACATACCGTAACGCCACACTTTATAAAGTGCAGTTAGGCCCCATCCATTCACCTGCCGATGCCGACCAGTTAAACCAACAATTGGCGAAAATAGGCATCACCGACACCCAATTTGTAACTGAGTCAAAACAATCGGCTAACACGCGTGCTACAATGTGAAGAACTATTGTTTTATTGTCGATGTTAACGAATGAACCCTTTTAAAAAATTTACCTTATTGTTGTTTTTCGGCCTATGGGTCGCCCATTTTAAGGCTTATGCCGAACCGGCCGATATAGCCACACCACCCGCCCCCACCATAGCCGCTTCGGCTTATATCTTACAAGATTTCCATACGGGCAAAGTCTTGGCAGAAAACAATGCCGACGCCAAACTCGCCCCTGCCAGCCTGACTAAAATCATGACCGTTTATGTGGTGTTTAGGGAACTGAGCAGCGGGCATCTGCACCTTGAAGACAACGTCACGATCAGCGAAAAAGCCTGGAAAACCCAAGGCTCAAAAATGTTTGTCGAACTCGGCACGCAAGTAAAAATTGAAGACTTGCTCAAAGGCGTGATTATCCAATCGGGCAACGATGCCAGCGTCGCCTTGGCTGAGCATGTGGCGGGCAATGAAGAAACTTTTGCCGACATGATGAACCAACATGCCGCACGTTTGGGCATGAACAACAGCCATTTCAAAAACAGCGACGGCTTGCCTAGCCCCGACCATTACACGACGGCACGCGATTTGGCGATTTTAACCACCGCCGTCATTAAAGAATACCCTGATTTTTACCGCTGGTTTTCACAAAAAGAATTCACCTACAACAAAATCACCCAACAAAACCGCAATAAGCTGTTGTCGCGTGATGAATCTGTAGACGGCGTAAAAACGGGCTTTACCGATGATGCGGGCTATTGCTTGGTGGCTTCGGCACTGCGTGAGGACATGCGCCTGATTTCCGTAGTCATGGGTGCAAAAAACGCCAACGCCCGCGCCAACGAAAACCAAACCTTGCTTAATTACGGCTTCCGGTTTTTTGAATCGCATCGCCTTTACCAAGGCAAAACTAGCTTAAGCGAAGCCCGGGTCTGGAAAGGCGCAAGCAAAACCATCACCTTAGGTTTAGCCGACGATTTGCACGTCACCTTGCCGCGTAGGCTTTATAAAGAACTTAAAGCCGTCATTACCGTAGACCAAAAAATCACCGCCCCCATACTGGCGGGCGCAAAACTGGGTTCGGTAAAAGTCAGCCTACAAGGCGAAACCTTAGCCGATAAAGACTTGGTTGCCTTAACCGCCATAGAGCAAGGCAATCTTTTTCAACGCTTGTCAGACAGCGTGTTAATGCTGATGGACAAAACCACCGACGGCAAAGAAGCTAAATAACAACAGCGGGTAGGGGCGGATTTATCCGCCCTCCTTAGCTTAGTTCATCCGCGCCCCAGCCCCGCCTTTCATGCTATTTTATCCTGACTAACACTACCCGCCATGAGCGAAGAAACCTTACTTGAATTTCCCTGCCAATTCCCGATTAAAGCCATGGGCAAAGCCGACCTGGAAATGGACATTTTGGTGGTAGAGATCATCCGCCGCCACGCCCCCGAAATCGGTGCAGTCACGACCCGC
>JABFST010000336.1 GCA_013140465.1 Methylococcaceae bacterium | reverse complement strand
CACTTATTGTTTTCATGCCTTCTTTTGCCAGTTTTGCCCAACCTGACGCTCCCTTTAACTGTACCGACGACCACACCCACACCCGCCTAGTCGCGGTGTTTTTGTTAATCGTCGTCGTGCTGGTGCATATCGCCTTAACGTGGTTTATCACCAACATGCCACCCGCTACGCCTGTTAAACCTATTGAGATTATGGAAGTGGTGATGGTGACACAGCCCAAGCCCGCCGTTAAACCTGCGCCTAAAGAACCGCCGCCACCGCCAGCCCCCAAACCTGTGGTCAAGCCTAAGCCTGTGGTAAAACCGCCCAAACCTATTATTAAGCCTGTGGTTAAAAAACCGCCGCCCCGTCCCCTGCCGGAACTAAAAGAAGTGGTTGCCATACCCAAATTTGTACCCGCACCAGTCGTTAAAGCTGCGCCGCCAGTTGTTACCCAAACCGCGCGTGCCGCGCCTAGCGCAGCTTCAAGCACACGCGCAGCAAGCACAGCCACCGGATCAGGGCAAGATAACAGCCAATCGGTAGTCTCGGGTGTCGCGCCCATTTTTAGCGTGCCGCCCAAATACCCTGCACGCGCCCTAAGCCGACAGATTCAAGGTTGGGTTAAGATTGAATTTACAATAAGCACCGATGGCTCCGTCACCAATGCCACAGTGGTCGCCGCAGAACCTGACAGCATTTTTGACGAAGCCGCGTTGACCGCGATTGCCAAATGGAAATTTAAGGAAAAACGCGTCAATGGCGTGGCTGTCACCCAACGCGCCGTCAAAAAAATAACGTTTACTATTGCCCAATAACCTCACCTAAGGATACCCGCCGAATGCCTACCACTATTTCCCCACAACTGATTATAGACGCTACGCTCTACACGTTATTGTTGTTTTCGGTGCTTACTTGGACACTCATCTTGTTCAAAATCTGGCAGTTTTTTTATAACAGCCGTAGTAATGACCGTTTTGATCAAGCCTTTTGGCAGTTGTCTGATTTGCAACAAGTCCACACCCTACCCACGAACGGCTCTCAAGCACGGCTTGCTTTTGCGGGATTAAAATGGTTGGAAGAACATCAACAAGCGGCGGGAAAAGTGCTGAAACATTGTGGCGATTCAACAGAATTGTTAGAGCAAAACTTGCGCGTGCAATTGCAGCAAGAGCAACACACGATGGAAAGCGGCCTGACCGTCTTGGCCAGTATAGGCAGCACAGCCCCGTTTGTGGGCTTGTTCGGCACGGTGTTGGGCATTATGAATGCCATGCACGACATTACTGCCAGTGGCTCCACCAGCTTGGATGTGGTCGCTGGCCCGATAGGCGATGCCTTGGTTGCGACCGCGATAGGCATAGCCGTAGCAGTACCCGCAGTATTGGCCTATAACTTTTTCTTGCGCCGTCTTAAACTGCAACGCACAAGCTTAGAAAACTTCGTCGTCAGCTTTTTGTCTGTCGCCCAAAACGCCCTCAGCAAACAGGTATAAGTCATGGCCTTTAAACCCCAATCCGAAGACGAAAGCGCAATGAGCGAAATCAACGTCACGCCCCTAGTGGACGTGATGTTAGTGCTGGTGATTATCTTATTGGTGACAGCCCCGTTATTGACGCAATCCGTCCATGTGACCCTGCCCAAAACCGTGGAAACCACGGCAGACATCAAACAACAACCCTTGCAGTTAGGCATTGATGCACAAGGGGCGATTACCTTAAACAAAAATCCGATAGCCGATTTGGCGGCACTGGAAACCACCTTAGCAGCCGAACTGGTCAAAGACCCTGAATGCAGCGTACATCTCTATGCTGACCAAGCCGTGGTTTATGCCAAACTCGCCGAAGTGATGGCGGTTGTGCAACATGCCGGTATTGCTAAATTGGCGTTTGTGACCTTAGAACAATAAGTTTTGTAACTATTCAGCATCCGGGGCACAACAGCCGTTCGCTGAGCGGAACAGCCGTTCGATGAGCGGAACAGCCGTTCGCTGAGCGGAGTCGAAGCGAACAAACCGGCTTCGACTCCGCTCAGCCTACGGTAAAGACTCCGCTCAGCCTACGGTAAATTTGACTTATTAGAAGTCGCTCTGAATAGTTACTAAGTTTTAAAGAGAACGCACCTCACCCTGCCCTCTACCTGAGTAAGAGGGCGTAGGAGTCTTAGTGCGGCGGCAGCTTGCTGGAAAAAGCCACAAGCAATCGGTCGCGTACCGTATCCATAGGCCAAACGGGTGCGTTTGGAGCGGGCAACATGCCGTCTGTCCATTGCCAAGCCTGTACTGCGTCCATAACACTGGCATCTTGGCTGAGCAAATGCACCAGCACATCGTGGCTGGCTGATTCGCCCGAAACCAACGCTGCTGGCTGATGATCCCCTAGCACTAAAATAACTAAGTTTTTGTCGTTCTCATGAAGGGCATAAGCAACAACCGTGGACAGCACATATTCGATGGCTTTGCGATATTGCTCACGGATACGCGCAGCACTTTTCCAAACCACGTCAGGATCGTCGCCTTCCCTTGCCACTTGGTTAAAAATGCGTCCATCCCCAATTTGCTCCCAGCCTACCAGCTTGGGCAAAGGGGTCCACGGCGCATGGGAGGAAATCAGCGCAATTTCAGCCATAACAGGCGCACGCGGGCCCGGTTTGCGCTCTAGGGCGTTAAACGCCGATAAGGTGTATTGGTCGGGCATCGTGATCCAATTGAAGGTCTGGCCTTGGTAGCCTAAATCATTTGCCGAATAAACGCGGTCATAACCAAAGTAATCGCCTTGCGGCCAAGCCATAGTATGGGCGGGCTGCACACCCACCGTGCGCCAGCCAGCACGATGAAAGAGCCGGTTTAATGACGGCCTGGTGCCGCTGACCAAGCGGTCGTAACGTATTTGGCTATTAATCCACAAACCAGACATAACCGTACCATGCGCCAACCAACTGAGACCGCCAAACGTTGGCGATGTCAGGTAAGCACTGCGTGCCGACCAACCGCTAGCGGCTAGCTTGGCAGTGCTTTGGGACAAGACTGTGCGCAGGGTTTGGGCATAATCGGGGTTATCAAGCACGGTCCGCCCATAAGATTCGATAAAGACCACCAACACGTCCTTGCCTTTTAACTTATCAAACAATGCCTCATCCGGCACGGTGGCATAAGGGTCGATATTAACCACATTGTTAAACACCTTAAGGTCGGCAATACTCGCCATCATATTCCTGACGTGCATCGCCATCAGGTTATAACCCGGCGTAGCGGCATGATGCCAGCCGACTAACGCCAACCCGATCCACAAGCATAACCCCAGCAGTAAACCGAAGGCACTATAAGCAGGGGCGGTGTGCAACAGGGTTTTGCCCACTTTTAATAAACGATAAGATAAAAAAACAATGCCCACCACCAACACCGCCAACAAGATTGCGACCAGGTTTGCTCCAGTAGTCCCCAAAGTGCCTTGCAACAGATTCATGCCGTCTGCCAAAAAGCGGACATCCAGCACCGGATTAATTGGGCGGTCAAAGGCTTGAAAAGTGGCTATATCCGCCAGTTTTAACAGCACCCCGATAGCGAGTAACGATGCGCAAACCATTTGGACTATGCGCCCTAGCCAGCCTGGTATGAGCAACAGCAAGCCCAGCAACAGGGCTTCTAAAGGAAAATAGCTGATAAATGAAGGGGTAAAGGCACTGATGCGGTTGGGGAACACTAATAATAAGTAGACCAGCACCAAGGCGGCAATGTGTCGGCTGGTGATAAGGCGCGTGCCGCCCTTAATGTTATTGTGTGCCAATGCGTAACCTCTAATGTCTTGAATTGCTGTGTTGTAAGCGCGTTATTATAGCGGTGGCTAGACCACACCATCAAAACCAATCACCCCGAAAATCATCTAATGAAAAATGAACTACAAAAAATAACCCTACTAGGTGGCGTAATGTTGCTTACTGGATTTGGCAGCTTAGCATTCGCAACTGGCTGGGCCAGTGCTGGGCAATGGTTATTACAAGCCAGTTTGCTGTGGGGGTTGGTCTGCCATTGTGTTTGGCAGCGCTTACCCTTGAACAAGGCCGATCTGCACGCGCCCTTTTATAGCCATTTGGGCTGGGGCAACCGCCTAACGGCCTTGCGCGGCTTTTTGATTGCGCTGACGGGGGGCTTTATAGGATTGCCTAACGACACCCAAGGGTTGATGTGGCTCCCTGCGGCGTTTTATACGGCTGCGGCAATACTCGACCGTTTCGATGGTTGGGCGGCACGCCGTAGTCTACAGGTCAGCCTTTTGGGCAACGAGTTGGACATTCGCTTTGATGCCTTGGGTTTGGTTATCGCCCCGTTATTGGCTATCAGCTTGGGCGTGCTGCATGGCTCGTATCTGTTGTTAAGCGTCGCCTTCTACCTTTACCAATGGGGATTGCAATACCGCATAAAGCTAGGTTTGCCTGTCCATGCCCTGCCCCCAAACCCGCTTCGGCGCACATTGGCGGGTTTTCAAATGGGGTTGGTTGCTATCACGCTTTGGCAAGGGCTGCATCCTGCGCTTACGCAAATTGCAGGGATTGCCTTTATGTTACCCGTGCTGTTTGGTTTTATTGTGGACTGGTGGATAGTGACTGGGCGTTTATCGGTACAAGTGTTGGTGGGCTTGGAACGCTTTAGCCTGGTCTGGTTGCAACCGGGCTTGCGCTTAGTATTGGTTTTAGGGCTGGTGGTGTTGCTTCCTTACCCGCCTTTCGCGCCCGCTTTAAACATCGTGTTGTGGGTTTTGGCTGGCTTGATACTGGTCGGTTGTGGCGGGCGTGTTGCGGCAGGGCTGCTTATCGTACTCTTGGGCTTGCAGTACCCGATTACCGCCAACTCACTGTTGGTTGCTGTGCTGATTGTAACGGCGAGTTGGATTGTGTTGCTAGGCACAGGCCGATACAGCCTGTGGCATAGCGGTGATGAATGGCTCACTCGTTATGAGGGCAGCTGATGACTGTACGCACAGCGATCCCCGTACTGCTTTGGGTGTTGGCCTTGCTAGGGTTAGGCATCGTTTTGGCACAACTGCCTTTAGCCACACTAGCGCACTCTGTCCAAAACCTATCATGGGCGCAATGGCTGGCTTGGCTAGGTGTTAATTTAAGCATTATGGCAGTGGCGACCCAACGCTGGCGGGTCATTTCAGCGGCGGTCGGTTTACCTCTGCGCTTTGGCAATTTGCTGATGATTAGGCAAGCGGGTCTCGCGGTCAGTTTTATCACGCCAGGCCCGCAATTTGGCGGTGAACCTTTGCAAGCTTACTGGTTATGGAAACCCAACCGTCCGCCTTTAGACCGCGTGTTGCTGGGCTTGGGGCTAGATCGGTTTTATGAGCTGTGGATTAACTTTGCGGTGTTGTTGCTGGCTGTCGCCGTGTTGGCGGCATCCTCCACTACGGATATAGGCAGTTGGCAAAAAATAGCCGTGTATCTATTGTTGATATTGCTGACGCTCACCGCATTCGGCGCACTCATCCTAAAACAGCCAACCGCTGTCTTGCGTTGGTTACAGCGTGCTACTCAGCACTGGCAGCATCACCCAAGGCTGCAACACCTCCAATCCCAAGGACAACGGCTGCGTAGTGGCCTGAAAACAGTACTGGCTGAACACAAACTGGCCTTGTTGCAAGCGTTTATGTTATCCCTGTTGGGCTGGGTGTGCTTATTTGCCGAGCTAAGGCTAGTGTTGGGTTTTGTAAATCTAAACTTGGATGTACAAGCGTTTTTGGTGATATTTGTCGCAATGCGCATGGCTTTTTTGCTGCCCTTGCCGGGTGGCATAGGCAGCTTAGAAGCCGCTATGGTGTGGGCGTTCCAGTTTTTGGGCTTATCGGCGACAGCGGCACTCGGCGTGATTGCGCTGATGCGGCTGCGCGATTTGCTGACGTTATCGGCGGGATTGGTATGTGTGCGCGTGTTACAAAAGCGCCCATAAATCCACTTGCCGCACTGCACACAGTTAAGCAACGAACGCTGGAGTGCAACGGCTTTAGACGTTGCTGTGTCGGCAATAAAACTAAGACTACACCGTCTAAAGCCGTTGTACTCCGCTTCTGTCTGCCCCGTCAGCCACAGGCCAGCAACACAGGCTGCACACATGCCAGCAACACACCGCTGAAAAATCCCCACAACCGTTCATTTTCCTCAATTTGTTACGCGGCATGATAAATGCTTTCTATCAAGGCCAAAGGCTCCGGCCTTGATAAATCCATTTTGACAACCCCTTAAGAGAGCACATGAATGAAAAAATATAACACCCTAGCTGCCCTGCTTATCCTGAGCAATACTGCCACTTTCGCAGCCGAAGAAGCCCCTAAGCCGCCTTTAGGTTTTTTCGTCACCAGTATCGGCTCAGGTAAAGGCGCGGATCTGGGCGGTCTGGCAGGTGCGGATGCCCATTGCCAAAAACTGGCGACAGCGGTCGGTGCGGGCAACCGTGTCTGGCACGCCTATTTAAGCACCCAAGCCAGCGGCGACCAACCAGCCGTCAATGCCCGCGACCGTATCGGCAAAGGCCCTTGGGCCAATGCCAAAGGTGCGATAGTCTCTAATGACATTGCCCATTTACACGGCGATACCGTGGAACTCGGGCAACTGGGCAACAACGTGCACCGCACGACCAACCTGACCGAAAAAGGCGATCCCATCAATGGGGTGGGTGCTACGCCTAACCAACATGACCTCATCACTGGAACCCAACCTAACGGCAATGCTTATACCGATGCCGCAGACCACACCTGCAAAAATTATACGAGCAGTGGCGAAGGCAGCGTCAGGGTAGGCCACTCCGACCGCACTAACCGTGGCGCAACAGGTGGCAACGTGTCATGGAACTCTACCCATGACAGCAAAGGTTGCAGCCAAGAAAACTTGGTCAGCACTGGCGGTGCGGGCTATTTTTATTGTTTTGCAGCCGAGTAATGCCATAAAACCCAAAGTTCACGGCAAACCCAATGCCCTTTGCTACTCCGGCTTCCCGTTTAAGCTGGGATAGTTTGGGTGTCGTTGGCTGAGCGGAGTCGAAGCGAATCCCGCCGCTGGCTTCGACTCCGCTCAGCCAACGGCTCCCCAGTCCCGCTTTACCCGCCGCCGGCTTCGACTCCGCTCAGCCAACGGCTCCCCAGTCCCGCTTTAAGTGAGTAGCCGCTACTCCTCTACACAGTCTTCAGCCGTCAAATAAGTCCCCTAAGTAATATTACCGCTAACAACTGTTAAGTATGTCATTGTTTAGCAAGGTTATTAGGAGTAATCTGCGCTTAAGGTCCAGGGTGGCAGCCACAACGCCACCCTGCCCTGAGTTTTTGGCTGGCACTCTGCCTATCACAAGTCTTGCAAGGGGGATAAGATCATGGCTGATGACAAAAAAGGGGATAATAAAAGTTTGGCGGCGACACTGCCTATTACTGCCGTATTGGCGCTGTTGGCGGGTTTTATTGCCAACCACTTGATACCTTACCAAGAAGAGCGACCTTCGATTAACAGCGTGCCTTCCTATTATCGGGATGTGCAAGATGTTGATGCCCGTTTGTGGCAAGATCCTTTTGCGGCGATAGCGTCGGTAGACAATGAATCCGCCAACCCTAGCACTACGCGCTATCCCCACACCCCCGAACAAATTTATTTCCACGAACAACCGACTGAACACAACAACGTCACTATTATCGCCGTCACCTTGCCGGGCGCACCTTATCAAGAAGCCGCAGAAAACCGGATGCGTAGGCGTTATGCGGTGCTTTCCGGTTTGGCAAACCAAAACTACACGCCAGACGATGAGCAGCATATCGGCTATTTTTATCCAGACGGCAACACGCAGTTGCAAAAGAAAGTCGCGTTTGAATGGTGGATAAATAAAGAGAATGTCAATGCTATCGGCGAAAAACTAAAAATTCTGGTGCTATGGGTCGATGAGCTGGGCTTGTCGAACTGTCCTGCCGCAAAATTACAAGAACTGTTACGACAAGCAAGCTCTAAATCACAGGCACACGATACCTTCCGTTATACCGTCATCGGCCCCAACACCTCTACTTTGCTTCTGGATATGGTTCTGGAAGACCCTAACAATGCCGCTGCGTGTGTGGGTTTGCCCGCTACTGCGCAAGCAGTAGCCGATTTAGGCCACATCAACCAGCAGGAAATCACCTACTACGCTGCTAGTGCCACCGCGTATGACCAGCGGTTTTTAAAATATACCCATACGACCGATGCGCATTTAGGCACCTTTTTAAAAAACAAAAAAAATATCACCTTATATCGCACCACGGCTAATGACTATGAAATGATGCAAGTCTTAGTGCACGAACTCAAATTGCGCCACATCACACCGCTAGATCAAATTGTGATCTTATCGGAATGGGACACGTTTTATGGGCAATCCATACGCCGTATGTTTCAAAGGGAATGGGAAACACGCGGGCATCCGCTCAAAAACATTTTTAGCTATATGCGCGGATTGGACGGCAAATTACCCAACAAACCCGACAAACCTGCCGCCAGCGAAGAAAAAAAAGCCGACAGTAAGGACAAGCCTGGCTCAGCGATTGAGTTTCCAGAAGGCCAAAACCAAAAAGATTACTTGCGCCGCTTGGCGGAAACCATCGATAAGCTTGATCGGGAGTTAAAGGCTAAGGGCAATAACGGCGTAAACGCGATAGGCATACTCGGTTCGGATGTACACGATATTTTGATGATTTTAGAAGCCTTACGGCCTTATTTTCCGCATAAACAATTTTTTACCACCGATTTAAACGCCGCCTATAACCATCCCAGCAAATTGGCACAAACCCATAACCTATTAGTGGCATCGGCTTATGACTTAACACTGCGCCCCGAATTGCAAGGCGTGGTGCCTGCCTTTCGTGACAGTTACCAAACCGCCTTTTTTGCGACTACTCAAATACTCTTGACCCCAGGCTTGGTGGAAAAAATCGGCACGCCTAGACCGCTGTTATTTGAAGTAGGCAGCAAACACTTCATCCCTTTGCCGACAACAACCAATAAAGAACAGCCAACTAAAACAGATACTAAGCCACTGTTGCCGACCGCCGATAAAACAGCGCAGCCACAAAAATCAGATACTGACCCAGAGTGCAAATGGAGCAATTTGGACGGCTGCAAACCAACGCTACATCCGCTTATTGCTCCGACCCTGCAAATCCCCTACGGCTGGGGAGTGAGTGCCAGCTTATTTCTAGCGATTGTCTTGCCGTTGGTGTGCTGGCGTGCCAGAACCAGTTTTCGCCAACATTGGCAACTGTGGCTAGGCTTAGGTATCAGCTTAATCATTGTCGATGACTTGGTTTATGTGCTATGGAACCCTTATAACGCCCAGTTAGATAGCGAACCTTTCTACTGGCTAGAAGGTGTCAGCGCGTGGCCCAGCCTTTTATTGCTGGGGCTTGAAATGTTGTTTGCATGCCTGTTTTTTGTCTGGGGCAACAGGCGTATGCGCTTACTGCAAACCACACTGCAACAACCCGACCCCGCCGATCCGCAAGGCCGCAGCACTTTTGCCTTACCTAGCGAACCCGCAACAATCCCCTGCGACCAGGTTTTTTATCTGGGCAGTTGGACAGATAACCGCGAGCAAAAATGGGTAGACCCGGCGCAATTATGGCAACAGTGCTTAGGTTATGGCGGTTGCTTTATTAAAGATAGGCAACACTTAACGGCTTTGGCACGCGTGTTTGTGTTAAGTTTCGTGGTCTTAATAGCCGCTTATTGCCTGATTAATTGGGGGGATAGCCCAGGCTTGCCAATGCGCGGCACACTAAACCTATACCCAGTGTTTTTTGGGGTGATCTTTGTGACCTTGCTGCTGACGATATGGGTTGTTGAAAACGCACGGCTGTTTGGGCGGCTGATTAGCCTCTTGTCCACCAACCCTAGCCGCTGGCATGAAACCGCAAAACACTGGGCCGCTGATGAAAAAAAAGTCGCACCCGAATGCGTTAATGATTGGCTGGACATAAAACTCGTCGAAACCGTCACCGAAGCGATCCAACCTTTAATTTGGGGGCCGATAGGCTGTATTGTGTTATTGGCGTTGGCACGCAGCCCCGCAATTGATGACTGGAACATGCCGTGGGGGCTGTGTATAGCCTTGTTGTTACTATTGCTATACACGATTACTGCCGAAGTTTATTTGCAACTGGGGGCTAACAGTGCGCGTATCAAAGCTATCACGCTCTTAAACTACAAAATAAGTGAGCAACGTAATGTAGACCATCCGAATGAAGTGGTGATAAGGCGCATAGAAGCCGAGATTGAACGTATACGCGCCTTGCGTAAAGGCGCGTTTAGACCTTGGTATGAACTGCCCTTATTCCAATCGTTTGGCGGCTTGGGCACGTTGATGGTCACATGGCAGTATGTGATAGGTTTGTGGGAAAGCGGCACTTTATAAAATAGTCTTGTTGATGAACTGTGGCGGGGTTACGAATCATCCACCGCATCCGCCAACGCCACCAACTGCGCCAACGCCGTGTGCAGTTCTGCGCTGGTTTCGGTACGCAAAGTGGCATGGGCGACTTTGCGGCCTTTGCGCGGCTCTTTGCCGTATAAATGGCAATGGGCATGGGGAATCGCCAACAGCGCGGCGGTATCGGGCAAGCCGCCGATAAAATTGACCATTGCCGCTTTGCCCACGGCAGTGGTTGCGCCTAAGGGCAGGTCTAAAACCGCACGGACGTGGTTTTCAAACTGGCTGGTTTCCGCGCCTTCTATGGTCCAATGCCCGGAATTATGCACACGCGGGGCAAACTCATTGGCAATCAATGCACCGTTGACTTCAAACAGTTCTAAGGCCAACACCCCGACATAATCCAAAGCTTCCATCAGCCGCAAAATAGCCGCTTCGGCGGCTGGCTGCATCCCATCGCCAGCACGGCTTTCCGACACCCGCAAAATACCGCCACGGTGTTGGTTTTCAGACAGCGGATAATAAACCACTGCCCCCGAGACACTGCGTGCGGCAATAATCGACACCTCCCGGTCAAACGGCACAAACGCCTCGACAATCGCCGGAGCACCTGCCAATAACGCCCAGGCTTGGGGCAAATCGGCGGGCGATTTTAACAAGGATTGGCCTTTGCCGTCGTAACCCATCGTGCGGCTTTTGATGATCGCGGGCCAGCCGATAACCGCCATTGCCTGTTCCAATTCGGCTAAGCTGTCTACGGCTTGGTAGGCGGGCGTAGCAATGCCCAGATCATTAAAAAAGTTTTTTTCAACCAAACGGTCTTGCGCCACTGCTAAGGCTTTTGGGGCAGGATGCACTTGGGTGTGGGCGGCAAGAAATGCCGCAACATCAGCCGGGACATTTTCAAATTCATAAGTGACCACATCGGCACTTTCGGCTAATGCCGCCAACAAGCGCGGGTCGTTATAATCACCCAGCAAATGCTGGCCTAAGCCGCTGGCGCACGCGTCTTTGGACGGATCCAAAAAAATAAATTCCACTCCTAACGGGATGCCCGCCAAGGCAATCATCCGCGCCAATTGCCCCGCGCCTAATACGCCAACTTTCATAATGATTCCTCGCGTGGATCGGCGTGCGCCAACACGGCATCGGTTTGTTCGGTCCTAAATGCGTGCAACGCCGCCCGATATTGCGGATGTTTATTGCTGATAATCGCGGCTGCCAACAGTGCGGCATTAATCGCCCCGGCTTTGCCGATAGCGAGCGTGCCTACAGGAATGCCCGCAGGCATTTGGACGATAGACAGCAACGAATCCATGCCGTTTAAGGCTTTGGATTGCACGGGTACGCCCAACACTGGCACGGCAGTTTTGGCGGCGGTCATGCCCGGCAAATGCGCAGCCCCGCCCGCTCCGGCAATAATGACTTCCAGCCCTTTGGCTTCGGCGGTTTCGGCGTAATGGAACAATTTGTCGGGGGTACGGTGTGCCGAAACCACTTCGCATTCATAGGCAATGCCCAGCCGCTCTAGGGTTTCAACAGCAAAGCGCATCGTCTCCCAGTCCGAGGTCGAACCCATGATGATGCCCACCAATGCAGTCATGTCTTACTCCTTATTCTCTGTACAATCGGGTGATTTTAAAAGCCGCGTAGTATCGCATAAATGCTGGCGGGATGTGTTTGGGTTTTGCATAATTTGGCCTGTGCTACTGCCACACTATTGCACCGATTTGGTGAAGATGACTAGAACGCACCCCCATAAAATGATAAAGTCGTGCGTCGCCGTTGCCACAAGGCTGTTGCCCGGCCTGTCACCATTAACCATTAACCTTCATGATTTGTCTATGAACACACCAATTTTTACTAAAAAACTGGGGCTTGCGCTACTGACTGGCTTAGTGCTGGCAGCTACCCTCCCCGGCTGCTCAGATGATGATGCAGAAAAAGTCGCCGCCAAACCTGTTAAAGAAGTGTTTAACCCGTTTGACCACTCCCAAGACGTACTTGTCACCAATGCCGAAAAACATAAGTTTGAAGATGCGTTTGCCGCCCAATGCCTAAAGCGCGAACTAAAAAATTCGGTTAACCCGGACATCGATAAAGAACGCTTTGGCAAAACCTGCGCGTGTGTCGCCAACTACATGATTAAGGACTTAACCGACGAAGAAGTCGAAAAATATTTAGGCGAACACGAAAATCCCCGCTCGCTACAAATCAAATACAACGCGGCGGTTTACCACTGTACCCAACCCAAAAATTTGGAAAAAGGCTTTAAGTCGTTTACCCCCAACGAACCCGCCAAAAAAGAAGGCTTTTTTAGTAAGCTTTTTTAAGCAAGGTTAATCAGCTATAACTATCCAAACCCGTTTTAATATACAAAAACAAGTAACTATTCAGCATCCGGGGCACAACAGCCGTTCGCTGAGCGGAACAGCCGTTCGCTGAGCGGAGTCGAAGCGAACAAACCGGCTTCGACTCCGCTCAGCCTACGGTAAAGACTCCGCTCAGCCTACGGTAAAAACACCGCTCAGCCTACGGTAAATTTGACTTATTAGAAGTCGCTCTGAATAGTTACAAAAACAACACGTTATGCTGACCTCTCGTAACTTCTCATTAGTGTAGACCTGCGAGGTTTTATAAACCTCGCAGGTCTTTATCCTGCCGCTATTGAGAGCTTACGCCCCCTCTCCCTCAGGGAGAGGGCTGGGGAGAGGGTATATCTTCCAACACAAGCATCATGGACACTTACGCAATTATACTTGCCGCTGGCGCTTCCAGCCGTCTAGGCCAGCCCAAGCAATTGCTGCACTGGCGCGGACTGCCTTTGCTGGCGCACGCAATAAACCAAGCCCAAACCGTATTTAAGCACAATATCATCGTGGTGTTGGGCGCCAACCCGACCGCCATCTCCGCCGCGATAGACCTCAGTACCGTTACCACTGTCACCAACCCCGATTGGCAAACAGGTATGGCGAGTTCCATCCGTGCGGGCATCCGTGCCTTGCCCGATACGGCGACCGCCGCTATGTTGATGCTTTGCGACCAAGCCCTGATTACCGCCGCACACTACCAATCACTCTTAAACTGCTGGCAACAAACCCCTAACCACATCGCCGCAAGTGGCTACCAACAATCGGTAGGCGTACCTGCGGTGTTTCCCGCACACTATTTTCCGCAACTATTAGCATTAACTGGCGACCAAGGTGCCAAACGGCTTCTAAATCAAAACGCGCAAGCCTTAACGGTGCTGCCCTTGCCCGAAGCCGAACTGGATGTTGATAAGCCTGATGATGTGGCGCGCTTGCTTATGTTGTGATGACACATCAGGCAAATCCACCTCCCCCCTTTAATTCGCCCTACACCGCCCCATATCTGCATTAGCCCTTTACCCAAACTAGCGGCCCACTCTTCGGTATGCGGCGGTTTGCCGCCATGCTAGCCGCACAATATCGTTTACGAATTGCGCTTTCACCTGCATAATTCTTAGCAGTTGTCTTACTTACTTAGCCTAGAGGTTTATATGAATACACCCAAACACTGCCGTCTGCTTATTTTAGGTTCTGGCCCTGCGGGCTATACCGCAGCCATTTATGCGGCCCGCGCCAACTTAAACCCTGTCATTATTACGGGGATGCAGCAAGGCGGACAATTGACCACCACGACCGAA
>JABFST010000096.1 GCA_013140465.1 Methylococcaceae bacterium | reverse complement strand
TTGTCAACGTCATTGACAACCGCATTCCTGAGCAAGTCCCCGACAAACTCCTCGGCGGTGCCTTAGAGCAACGTTATGATTCCGCCCAGACCGAATCGTCTAGCGCACTCAAATTAGAAGGCGGCAAAAACTTGTTTGCCTATCATTTTGACGGTTTTTATCGTGACCAAGGCAATACCCACATTGGTGGACAACCGATTGCCGAACCCGAGGCGAGGGCGACTGACCCGGCGTTGGCAGGTGCAGGGGAACTCGATAATCCCGACGGTTTGTTGCGTAACTCCAATGCGCGTTCAAAAGGTGGTTCAGCGGGCATGTCATTCGTGGGTGATGTCGGTATGGTCGGTGCAGCTATCAACACTTTGGATAACAACTACGGTATCCCGCCTGACGGCACGGGTGGTGCGCCGGTCAGGGTACAAATGAACCAAACCAAATATGACTTTAAAGGCCAGCTGAACAAACCCTTTGTATTGGCTGAACAACTGCGCATGAAATTTGGCTACACCGATTACAAACATGTGGAGCTAGACGACGGTATGCCCGCCACCACGTTTTTGAATGAATCGTTTGAAAGTCGCTTGGAATTGGAGCATCAACCCATAGGCGTTATGAAAGGCGTATGGGGCTTTCAATCCGTCAACAGCCAGTTTTCGGCGATAGGCGAGGAAGCACTCGTACCCAAATCAGACATCGATTCTTATGGGCTGTTTGGCGTTGAATCATTCAAAATGGGCGCGTTCACTTACGAGTTGGGGGTGCGCGGCGAATGGCAAGGCATCAAGCCTTCGGCAAGCTATAACAGCGTGTCTTATGTGCCGCTCAGTGGTTCGGCATCGGCGTTATGGGACATCACTAAGCAACACCAACTCAGTTTTGCGGTCACGCAATCGCAACGCGCCCCGCAAATCCAAGAGCTGTTTTCTAAGGGCGTGCATGAAGCCACGCGTAGTTATGAATTGGGCGATGCTGGTCTAAACAAAGAAGTGTCGTACAACTTGGATTTAGGTTATCGCTTTAATGCCGACTGGATGACGGCGGAACTGGATCTGTTCCACAACTGGGTGAATGATTATATTTACCAGCAACAGACCAACGCGGTGTTTAACGAAGACCTAGAGGCGGTAGAAGCCGTCTGCTCAGGCACCTGCCTACCGATATTGCAAAGTGCCCAAGCCAATGCCATTTTTCGTGGCTTTGAAGCCAAAACCAAATTCCCGTTAATGGCAAACAGTTATGGTGATCTTGATTTGACCTTGTTTGGCGATTACACGCGCGGCACTTTTAACCAAGGTGGCGATGTGCCGCGTATGCCGCCCTTACGCTATGGCTTGCAAGTTAATTATGTAAAGAATGATCTGTCCGCCGATGTGCGCTTAACACGCGGCGAAGCGCAAACCCGCGTGGGTGACAACCAAGCCAACACGCCCAGCTATGTGTTGCTTAACTTAGGTGCGCAATACCATATCGCCAGCTATGACGATGCCGATATTATGCTGTTTGCCAAAGCCAAAAACCTGTTAAATGACAACATCCGTAACGCCACGTCTTATTTACGCAACTTTGCCCCCGAACCTGGGCGCAGTGCCGAGATTGGGGTTAGGGTGGATTATTGAGCAAACGCGGCTTAGGAGGGTTTCGTCATAGCGAAATCATACGCTGGCTTAGCGTAAACCAGCAAAATCAGAATGTTGGGTTTTATTGTATTCAGCCTAACCCAGGTTTTTGTGTTTGCTTGCCACTCAGCGAGGTCGGGCAACGGCTTTTGTTGCCTGACATTTGCGTATGTTTGTCAGGCCCGATAAGGCCACGCTCCTGCTACGAAACTTTCGCCTCTGCCCATCCTACCCAAACCCATCTACGCGTTGATCTAGACCAATAATATTGAACGATATTTAAACATCCAAATACCGAAGGACACACCAACATTAATGGCTACCATTAACTTAGCTTTTTTTGATAGATTCCCTATTAAAAACAGTAATAACATCGGGATGGGCAATCCCGCAAACAGTAGATAGAAATTGGCTTTATCATCAAGCGGCAACACCATATCCGGCTCGTCCAATAACATCCATTCGTATTGATTGACTGGCCATAGGGCTATATTCAATAGACAGGCTATGTTAAACAGCACAAAAAAAATTAGCTTAGACCTTTTCATTTCGTATCCTTAATTTACAACAGTAGGTGTCGAGTTTCGGTAGATAATCTCTACAACTCGTCGTTGGCTGGGGCGATAGCCCAAACCCATCACAAACCGGAGTGCGTTCTGCGCTGATGCAGATTTCATAAAAACAACCCACCCGCAAACCTAGCCATATCACCCAAAGTAGGTGATATAACCTATCCGACTCCCGAAACGGCATATTTTAAACTTCTAAATCAAACAATTAGATAACGGCACAGCGATTGCTTGTAAAACGGCATTCTTGGTTTGTTGTGTGTTACCAATGCCACACGCTGCCCAAGCACCCTAGGGCGTTGTTGTGGCGCAGGGTGGCAAGCCAAATCCCGTTTAACCCGCGCTTTTTGTTTAGGAGAAAATATGCACACCGTCCCTGCCTATCGCCTTAACTTTTTTACCCTTACCGCACTGGCGAGTGCGGTTTTAGTGGGCGGCACAGTGTCCGCCGCACCTGCCGACAGCGGCGTACAAAACTACCACATCCCAGCTCAACGCTTAGAGAACGCCCTGACCGAACTGGCAGCCCGCGCCCATCTCAAACTGCTGTATCCGGCAGACTGGCCCCGCCAACAGCAAAGCCAAGCACTGGTAGGCCGTTATACCCCGCAACAAGCATTAGCGCACTTACTCAACGGCACGGGGTTCGCCTAGGCCAAGGTTTGATGGCGGCACAAGCCAACACCAGCACTTTAAGATATTGCGCGAAGAACTACTGTTTTATGATCCCGATACCGCCGTATTTGGCTACCAAGTCCGCAGCGACCGCGACCTAGGTTCGGGTATCGGTGCTAGCGTTGTGTATTTCGATGCCAATAACGGCAGTTTCGTGACCCTGTCACTGGCTACCGGCCAGTATGTCGGCAAAACCATCAACACTTGGCTGATGCAGTTGCACACCGCCCGTTGGGGCGGCTTGCCGTATAAGCTCTTGGTTTGCGCAACAGGTGTGGCAGTCGCCACCGTGTCGCTCAGCGGGGTTTACATTTGGCGGCAAAAACGCCGTGCACTAGGCTTACGAAAGCCCTCATAAACAAACGATTTCAACCTACCTACCCTATTGGCCCAGCATATTGGGCGCAACAAAAATAAAACGCCATTCCCTCATCCACACACCCAACAGAGCCTATGTGAAATCCTGTCGGTCATGCGATAATAGCCCCATGAAAATTCGCATGATTATAAAAAGACTAAAAAATCCCCGCGTCAGAAGACGGTTAAAAATTGGCCTGTCGGTTTTTGGCGGCGCGATTTTGATTGCCGTGACTTTTAAGATTGTCTACGACATAGGCTATTTTGAAGCCCAATCCTTGGAAGATGAAAAAAACACCCGCCAACCCACAGCCTATGCCGTGCTGACGATGGCATCTGCCCAGCGCATTGTGACCGGCGCCCTAAAAGAAGACCCATCCAACCCAAGCACTGTTGTCGAACAGGTGATTTACAACAACCCCAAGCTATCAACGATTGTCATCGCCAACAAACAACAGAAAAAAATTGCTTGGATTATCGATATGCGCTTATTTTTTATGGGCGATTTATATAATGAAGAAGGTTATAACTTAACCGAAGCACTCGCCCAGCAGAACAATATCAGCCAAGCTAGCCAGTAACTTTGTTGCCCGCGTAGTGCGGATTTACCGACCCTTAGGCATTGCTGCCCTATACCCGCCCAACACCCCCGCCGCACAAAACAATACTTTCATTCAACTTCGTTAAATAAACGGCACAGAGAGTATTTTGTATAGTTCCCACGCTCCGCGTGGGAATTCATCCGGCAACGCTCCAGCGTTGCGACGTGATACTGCTCCATTGCTTAAGAAGACGCTGGAGCGTATGGGACTGCATTCCCATGCAGAGCTATCAACGTTATACATACGTCTAAAAAAATTTATAAATCAATATAGTGGCTTTTTATAACAATGCTGAATTTTGATTTTTCAGATTTATGTACAAGGAAGAGATGCTCTGAAAGCATTTCAAATACTTTCACAGTCTCTAATGGCAAGACCCTAATCAATGTCGAACGTCGGCACATCCAATTCTTCTCTGCAAATAGCATCAAATCGCAGTAACCACGTTTAAGAAGCAGCCTATTAGTGCTTAGCCGCCACTATCGCCAACCACGGCTGTTCATGACGGGGTTTGCCGGGCGGGCGGTAATAATGGTCCAGCACCGTAAATCCGGCATCGGCCAAAAATTGTTGGCTGGTTTCAAGCTGCATGTACAGGCCGTAACGCCGCCCTGACCAGCCTTCGCTGTCGCCGCGCGGGTTTGATAAAAACAGCACGCCGCCAGGCTTTAAGCTGGTGTGGATGCGGGCCAGCACATCGGGGAGTTGTTGGCTGGGGACATGAAACAACGAGGCGTTGGCAAACACGCCATCAAAGGCGGCGTGGGGCAAATCCAAGTCGAGGAAGTTTTGCTGGAGTATTTGGCAGCCTGTGTATTCCCGCGCCATCGCACAAAAGGCGGGGCAGCCATCCAAACCGACGGGGCGATGGCCTAAGGCTTTGAAATAATGGACATCCCGACCCGGGCCGCAACCCAAATCCAAAATATCCAAGGGCTGGTTTTTAGGCAAGGGCGCTAAAAACGCCGCATAGTTTTGGCTGACATCGTGGTCTTTAGTGCCTTGCCAAAACTCGGCGGCATGTTGGTGATAGTGGCTGAGGGTGACGGTTGCTATTTCTGCCAATTCGTTAGCGGCCCATTGCATTGTTTTTCCTCGTTAAGTGGGGTTGTTTACAGTTAAAGCAAGGGATAGAGAACGCAGGAAGTTACGCGAGATTAAATCCCCTCACCCTACCCTCTCCCAGAGGGAAAGAGCGTTTAATGGTAACTTATCATGAGTGGCAGGATAAAGATCTGCGAGGTTTATAAAACCTCG
The DNA here is from genome assembly GCA_013140465.1 of Methylococcaceae bacterium. Classification (GTDB taxonomy): domain Bacteria; phylum Pseudomonadota; class Gammaproteobacteria; order Methylococcales; family Methylomonadaceae; genus Methylobacter_C. The sequence goes on along the minus strand of JABFST010000096.1, from coordinate 9,186 downwards.
CAGGTCTACCGCTTTTGCCTATAACTAATGAAAAGTTACGTTTAATGTTGGTGTTTCAGCTTCGGACTTTATACCCTGCTTGCCAACACGGCAACGTCTAAAGCCGTTGCATTCCAGCGGTAGGCGGCATAAAAAAGCCCGTGTTAAAACGGGCTTTTTTATGCCTTTAAGCAATCCGCTTAGTTTTGCATATTCAACTTTTTGATAAAAACAAACGCATAAGCGACGGCAATGCCAAAAACGGCGGTCAAAATAATGTCTACGATCATAACAGCGATGTCCCTTGATAATTGATAATATTTCATCGCCGCGTCTATAGATAGGCGACTTATCAAGGGTTAAGCCAGTTCCATGCCAGTTTGGCGAGGTTATCGGCACATTTAAAAACAATCACTTAGCAATACAAGGCAGGATTGTCGTTTACCAAAAGGTTGAAAAAAACCTATCGGTGGTTTATTTCAACCTTTGCGTGACGCGCTGCTATCAATACATCTGGCTAAAAACCTCGCGCACTTCCTTAAGCTCTATCGCCAATTCACGGCGCATCCTAAAATCGCGGCGGCTGTGGGCGATGTTGTAGGGGATGTTGGGGTTTTTTTCGTATTTGACGGCAGTGCGGATGATGCCTATCCATTGCCTGTCGTTGTCTTCCATTTCTTTAAAGCGGTTGCGGATGCGTTCCAGCTCTTGGTTGCAATAAGTAACAAAGCCAGCGGCATAGAACACGCTGTTTTTTAAGTAATCTTTAAGGGCGGCTAAGTCGGCGTTAATTTCTTCTACCACTTGTTCAAAATTGCTGGGTTCGGGCAGTTTTTCCTGTTCTTCGGCGGATTTTTTGGTGCTGGCGGGTTCGTTGCCGATGATATTGACCACTTCTTGGCCTATCGCTGTTTTTAAAGCGGCTTTTGCCCGGGTGCTGGTTGTGGGTGCAGCGGCTTTGGCGGCCCATAAGCCATAGCGCAAATAATGGGTGACATCTTGCTTGCTCATGTCGGTGCCTTGATAAAAGGCTTCTAAGGTTTTTATTTCTGCCGAACGTTCGTGCAACAGGCGTTCGCGTGCTTGTAACGGTTTGGCGATAAACGCTTCTACGGCAACCCGTCCAAAGCGCAAAAACAACACTTGAAAGCCGTGGCGGATACGCGCTTGTTCTATGCTTTCGTCGGAGTTTAACAAGCTTTTGCGCACGTCTACGGTTTCCCAGAGCAAGGCTTGGGTTTTTTGCACGATTTGGTCTATCAGTACTTGCAGCGATTGCGCCAATTGGTCGGTCAGTTCGTTCTCAAATTTTTGTTGGATTTCCCTGAACAGTTCTTCACGGATTTTGTAATTGCCTTCGCGCGGATCGGGCATTGAAATAGTGCGCCCAGCCGTGTAAATGCGCTTGAGTTCATCGAGTTGGCCTGTGGTCAAATTTGACAGTAAAGCGTCAATCTTGGCATCGTAGGCGGCGTGCAAGGCTGCCAGTTCTTGGTGTTCTGCGCCTAGGGCATCGGCTTCTTCACGGCCTTGTATGCTTTCGGCATACCAGACATCAAAATCTTTTTTAATGCGTTGCCATTCGCGCCCCCACCATTGGTTAAACTCTTTGCCCAGCAAATCGTCTTCTTCCATTTCGGTGTCGGTCAGTTCGCCGTACAGGGGTTCGAGTTTGCCCAGCACGTCTATAGTCAGATAGCGGAAGGCATTGACCAGCGCATCGCAACGGGTTTGCAGGGCTTCGGCGCGTTCATGGTCGATGTAGTGGTTGACGGTTTCTTTTAACGGCAAAATGCCGTCATTAATGCCCAATTTTTTAAGTTTGGTTTTGTCGTCGGCACTTTTAGTGCGTCTGAGCGTGTCTTCTGAGGGAATGCCAAATTCCACCAAATGGGCACGGGCGCAAACGGGAATCATGCGCCGCTCGGGTACGGCGGGCCAGTAATTGCGGTGTTTTGCCAAAGTTTCCTTAAAGTCTATCGGGTCGTCGAAGGCATCGGCTTGGGTCAGCACCACAAAAATTTTGTCCGACACTTTCAGGCTAGGGTCTTCGGCATCGGCAATCAGCAAGATTTCTTTTTCCGGCCCGGTGATCGAGGGCTGTTTCATTTCTTTGGCGTAAATAATCGCATCACAGGCTTTTAGGCGGTCGATAGCTTGTTCGGAGTGCATTTGGATACCCGAATTAAAACCCGGCACGTCATGAAAAATAATGTCCCGGTCACTGCGTAGGCGCACGGTTTTCAGCTGTATGCGTTTGATTGCCAACGATTGGGCGCGGTTTGTAAAAATCGCCGATTGCAATTGTTCGTTGATTTCACTGATGTCGATAAACGGCTGGGTGTAGCCATTTTTTTGTTTGGCAAATTCAAGGATGGCGTTGAGGTTTTTTTCGGTGTCGTCAAAGTCTTCTTGGATTTCTTTGCGTTCTTTGTCGCCTAAAGTCCCTGCCAGCGCATCTTGGCGTTGTTTCTGCAACTTAGTGATTTCTTCTTTGCTGTAATATTGGATAAACAGCAATTGGTCTTGCTCGGTTTGTGCCGACCATATTTCGGTGCTGGTAAACGTGCAGCGTTCGCGTGCAGACGGCAAGATTTCTTGGCCTAACCAGGCATTTAACAAGGCACTTTTGCCCGCTTTTTCTAAGCCTATCACCGCCACTTCAAAACGGTTGGCGTGCAGCCGTTCCAGTTGCCGATTGAGGCGTGCGTGTTCAGTGTTGATTTTTTGCACTAGCTCAGGGGCAATGTCTTCACTGGTTTTATTGCTCAGCGTGACCAGTTTGTCCGCCAGGACGGAAGTGATTTCTAAACGTGCAAGTTGTTGTTGACAGGTTTCTAGCCAAGTAGCCATAGGTGTTCCAGGGGTGGGTGTGCGTGTATTGCCGCATTAGCGCAAAAAAGACGCTGATTCGTTAGGGGTTGTTATTGTTAGGGGGCTTAGAAAACCTAACTGAAAGTCTTGTTGATTTAGCTGGTTAAGTGGGCAAAGGCCAAGCAGTGCGCGCTGCTTGGCCCTTGCTTGTGGCTTAGTGGCCTACTTCAACCTTAGCGCCTTTTTCTTGGCCGATTTCAGCCAAGGTTTTGTCAAACCAAGGCGAGGACAGGTCAAACGGTTTGCCGCCTTTAATGCGCGGGAATTCAATCGCACGCAACACGCCGCCACGGTCTTCATCGTGGCCGATAACGCCGGATTCGCGGCGGAAAGCGCATTCTACCGCCAAATCGGCGCATGATTTAATCAGGCGGATGTCTTCGACATTAGAAGCTGCTGCACGGGCAAAATAACCTGATTTTTGGATCAGAGTTTTTTCTGCGCCCAGCATGTCGGCGAATTGTTCGCCAAACCATTTGCCGGGGTTGACGGCATCAAGCTTGACATGACCAAAAGCATCGCGTGGCACTTCTTGGCCTTTGGCTTGCATTTCGGCAACAATCGACTCCACGCCAGCACCTTCGGAAACGAAAATGTTCACGCAATCAACTTTATCCATCACCGCGCGTAAACGTTTGGCTTCGGCAGCAATGTCTATCGCCATTTCAGGGATGAAAATGCCGTGTACTTCAAAAGCGTTGCGGTCTAAGCCCAATTCTGGCAACCACTCGGCGCGATCCAGCAATTTGCGGTATTCCAAGGCAGTCGCGGCAGTCAACCAACCGCAGCTGCGGCCCATGACTTCATGCACGATCAACATGCGTGGGTTGGCGTTGTTTTCGGCGACGACGTTCCAAAAATAACGTGCGCCTTGTTCGGCAGCGGTCCATGCACCCAACGATTGTTTGATAGGGAAAACGTCGTTATCAACGGTTTTAGGCAAGCCGATAACAGTCAGGCCGTAGTTGTTACTAGCCAAAAACGCCGCCAAATCTGCCGCAGCGGTGTTGGTGTCATCGCCGCCGATAGTGTGCAAAATATCCACGCCGTCTTTAACCAATTGGTCTGCCGCCACTTTTTGGGGGTCTTGGCCTTCTTGCACCAAACCACGTTTTAGGCAATCTTTAACGTTAGTCAATTTGACCCGGCTGTTGCCGATTAAAGAGCCGCCAAAACGGTGCAACAAGCCCGCTTTTTCGCGGATTTCGGGGGTGACAGTGTAGTAATCGCCCAACAACAAACCTTTGTAGCCACTACGGTAGCAAATGATTTCAATGCTAGGGTCAATTTCGGTGTAACGCTCGATCAGGCTGCCGATAGCGGAATTTAAGCATGGCGCCAATCCGCCCGCAGTGAGTATTGCAACTTTTTTAGGTTTGTTCATAGTCGTTTTATGGTGTGGTTGGACAAAATTAGTGGTCAGTCAGCACGGCGGCCTCGTTAAGCAATCGTTCCTCAGCAAACCAATGGTATTAATCTATAGAGTCCGAAATTGATAAATCTACATTAACCCCCTCTCCCTCTGGGAGAGGGTAGGCTGAGGGGGATTTAATGCCGCTTTATTTCCTGCGTTCTCTATAACTTATGCGCCATAATGGCAAGCCGCAAAGCGCGTAACCAAGGGTTAGTTGAGGATGTCGATGGACGGCAATTTTAGCATAGTCTGCGCAGGGTGGGCATGGAGAAAAGCACGGCGTTGAGATGCCATACTTAAGGTGTTGGGCGAAAAGCTAGGTGGTTTGCCCGTTGCTTTGGGGCAAAGGCAAGTGCCGACAGGCGGTGCAAACGCCTTGGATTTCGATGGCTTTGCTGTGTACGGTAAAGCCCGCTTTGTTAATTTCTTCGGATAAGGCCGACATGACTTCGGGGGCATAACGCTCCTCGACTTCTTGGCAATGTTTGCAGATGAGCAATAACTGCTCATGTTGCTTGTCTGAACAACGGCAGCCGACAAAGGCATTCAAGCTTTCCACACGATGGATCAAACCTTGTTCGATTAAAAAGTCTAAGGCGCGATAAACGGTGACGGGTTTAGCGGCGTGTTGTAAGGGCTTGAGCAAGTCCAGCAATTCATACGCCTTAACCGCTTTGTGGCTGGCCCAGATCAGTTCCAACACTTGGTGGCGGATAGGCGTAAGCTGCACGCCGCGTGCGCCGCACAGCTGTTCGGCGGTGGTCAGGGCTTGGCTGATGCAAAGCTTATGGTTATGTGCCGGATCGGGCAGGGTTTGGGTCATGGCAACCATCGCTTAGGAGACTGTGAGAGCATTCATGTTAGAGGGGTTTTAGCCTAGACTAGGAGGCAAAAGCATCTCCCACAAAACTTTAAAATCAATAACTTAAAAAATAAAGCTAGCTTAGGGAGGGTGTTTTTCAAACGACTTCCACAATCTCTTAGGCTAAGGGTTATTACCTGCACTTAAGACATTAGCATCGGGGCTTAACGACGGGCAATGGGGCAAAGTAAGCATGTTATATTATAACAATTGCCTGGTTTGGGCAATTAAAGCGGCCCCCAATGTTCAGAGAGCATTTGCCTAACTTATTAGCAGATTTGTGCCGCCCTGAGGCTTTAAGCGGCGATACCAACTAATAACCGCAGCCCAGCATACAAACCCACGCCGCGCGGGTTTCGGCAGCCATAGCAAACACGGTTCTAGCTTGGCTTTATCGCGGTTAATAATGTCGCCATAGCCATAACACCGCCAACGCCCTTCTGGATGGTCTTCTGACCATTGGCTAGTCGCTGCAAACGGTTTTCAGCGTTAAATAAGGCCACAAATTCGGCTAAATCCTCGCGTTTTAACGGTCTGGTTTTAAGCGTGAAGTGTTGGTTGGTGCGTAAATCAAAAATCCATAACTGGCGCGTCCATGCGCTTTTAGACGCGAGTTTTTATAGCGCCGTAGATTCAACCAAAAAATAGCAGTCAAAAAAAAAGCCCTACATTTGCATGTAGGGCTTTAATTTATTTGGCTCCCCCGGACGGGCTCGAACCGCCGACCTAGTGATTAACAGTCACCCGCTCTACCGACTGAGCTACAGGGGAATAATCTTATAATGTGTCCAATGGCGCGCCCGGAGAGATTCGAACTCCCGACCGATCGGTTCGTAGCCGATTACTCTATCCAGCTGAGCTACGGGCGCTTTATTGAGCCGCTTATTATCTTTTACTTGGTTTTTTTTGTCAACTTTTTAATTGCTAAAAATAAAAAGTTTATATTGTGGCGGAGAGAGAGGGATTCGAACCCTCGATGGGAGTTAAAGCCCATACTCCCTTAGCAGGGGAGCGCCTTCAGCCTCTCGGCCATCCCTCCAAATTTTTGCTAGTCTTCAAATCCTGATGACTCAGGGGAATCTGCTTGCTCTTTCTTAATTCTTTCGTAGATTTCTTCCCTGTGTACGGAGACATCTCTTGGCGCATTGACACCGATGCGCACTTGGTTTCCTTTCACTCCAAGAACCGTGACAGTCACTTCGTCACCGATCATTAAAGTCTCCCCTACTCGACGAGTCAATATAAGCATGGCTTCTCCCTAAATGTCTATTAAAAAACTACCGTTCTCGCACAGCGTTTAACTCAGACTTGTTATGGTATCAGCTTTTATCCCTAAATAAAACCTAAAACTGTGCCAATCCGCCAACAATTGCGTAATTTAGTGACCGCCAATATAGGGCTTAGCGGGTTGAGGTTTGCTACAAAAGCTTTTAACACCCTAATTTATTTGGGTTATTTTTTATTTTTATACTGTCGGGGAAATTTTAACTGCCCTTCCCCGTCACTTTAAAAAAAGCTGACCTGCATCAATGCTTACGATGGCCCGTTTGTATAGAATCTGGCTCAGCTAATTTGCCCAAGTAAAAAGGCAACACGCGACAACACCAAGCCAAAGCCCCCGAACGAGGATCATCCCATGCTAAAAGCCCTATTTTTGCTGATTGGCCTACTACTCCCACAGGCCGCCAACGCCGCTGGCATTACATCAATTAACGTGACCCTAGCCACCCAAGAGGGCGGCACAGCACTAGGCGGCATTCTTGCCGTTACCGCTCCCCCCTACCCTATAGACATCAGCTCAGGCGCAGGGTGGGTGATTAACCCGGCAATTCCCTTCTTCTCGATCCACAGCCATATTTACGATGCGCCCAATAGCCCCACCCATGCCGTGATTACGTTTGGATTTTCCGAGCCTACCATCGTCGATAGCCTGTTGGTCAACCAACACACCAACGGCATTACCAAAATTGCAGGTTTCGTGGGCAATAGCTTGGCATCGTTAAGCCCAATAGGAGATATTTTTGGCCTTAACGGTGATGTGGTGGGGGCGAACTATTTTACTGAACGTAGCAATTATCTCTTTGATTTTAACAATACCACGGCTGGACTTTTCTACCAATTTGTCATCACCAAAACAAGCTTGGAAAACGGTTATGCGGCTTATAGCCTCAACCCACTAGACAGCAATGGCATTGCTTTTACCGCAGCCGCTACGCCAGCACCTGAACCCTCTGTGTACTTGTTAGCTACGATTGGGATATTTGGCTTAGGCTTGTACCGTAACCGCATTCAGAGTGGGGGTGTAATCGTCAAAATCTGACGGTATTCAGGACGGAAAACCGATTGGGCTTTAGTGCCTACGGCAATATTTCTTCGCCTTCACTCTTACTCAGGCACTGTTATGGATATACGCACCGCCCTTTGTTATTGGCTATGCAAGCTCTTAACCCGACCACCTGCCCAACGCACCGTTGATTATGAGGCTTATGCTGATTGGCGTACCCATTCCCTTGCCCAAAGCTGGGCCGCATTTGCCGATGCCCACATCACAGGTAAGGACGTGCTTGATTTTGGCTGCGGTGACGGCCCCTTAAGTTTCTTTTTGTCTACCCACAAACAACCTAAGCGCATGGTTGGCGTAGACATCAGTCCGATTGGCATCGAACGCGCCAAAACCACCCTATCAACGGCGGGGGTGGCTGCGGGTGTCGATATAGATTTTCTTTTAGGCGATACCGAACGCATACCTGTGCCTGAGCAATCATTTGATACCCTAGTCGCCTTTGATTGCCTTGAGCATGTCATGTCGCCCGCACAAATTTTACGCGATTGGCATCGGGTGCTGCGTCCAGGTGGGCATTGCCTTATCGAATGGTTTCCTTACAAAGGCCCGTGGGGGCCGCACATGGAAGCACTGATCCCGATTCCTTGGGCGCATGTCATTTTTGGTGAGCGTGCGCTGTTCCGCACTGCCGAAAAAATCTATGATGACCCGGATTTTATTCCCAGGCATTGGGATTTAGATGACAACGGTAACAAAAAACCCAATAAGTGGCGCAATTGGTCATCATTTGAAGAACAAGGCTACATTAATAAGTTGGACATTCCGCACTTCAAAATCTTAGCACAGCAGGCGGGTTTTCAAATTACACGGCTAGACTTGCATAGTTTTGGTGGCTCACCGCTACGGCAAAATTTAGGCCGTATGCTGATGAATTTGCCCATCATAGGGGAATATTTCGTGTCGTATGTCACCCTAGAAATTGCCCGGCAGCCCCTACACAACCCTAAGCAGACAGCCACGCAATACCGCAACACGGGCGCAATCGCTAACGAGACGGTGAAAGTTTTATAAAATCCGCTTTAAAGCCAAGGTTTTTTTAAGCCCTTGATTTTATAGTTTGTAGGAGAGGCTTTAACCCCGCAAACGCGGCTAAAGCCTTTACCCTATTACAACTTTCACAGTCGCTAACGCCCCGTTATGGCGTTTTTCGCGCCAGCAACAAAAAAACCTATTGTCAGCCACCTAAGGTTTTGTAAAATTGTCGCATCCCTCAATCAACCCAGTGTAATTGACCATGCCACATTATTCTTCCATACGATTAAGCCTACTGACCTTACTGTTGGCGGCCTGTGCCGCTGATCCGATTGAACCTATCCCTACGCCCGAACCGATTTTATCGGGCGAGCAAATGATCCGTGAAAGCCAAGGCATTGCCAGCCTAGGCGACCGCTGGAAAAAGGGCAAGCAGTTGGTTGAGCGCGGCAATATTTTGGTGCGCGAAGGCCAAAATAAAATAGAGGAAGGCAACCGCCTGATTGACGAAGGCCAAAAAATCCAGCGCGAAAGTGAAGACAGCTATAAAAGCATCAAACACTAAAGGCTAGACTCACAGGCCGCGTTAATCGACGGTTTTCAGGTTATATTTGCGTACCCGATAGCGCAGGGTTTCGCGGGTTGCGCCCAGTGCGCGCGCGGCGGCGGTGAGGTTATTGTCGGCGCGTTCTAGGGCATTTTTTATGATAAACCTGTCCATGTCATCTAAGGCCATACTGC